>JASKLO010000036.1 GCA_030153605.1 Thermosipho sp. (in: thermotogales) | reverse complement strand
GTGCGTTGAAATACAGAAGTCCGCGGGAGGTATATGAAGAATATCTAAGTTTTACAAAAGTTTCGTAATTTCTGTCCAATTTTTCGGGGTGCATTACATAGGTGGTGTAGGAATACTCTTGTTAATGAGGGACTTTTATCATCAAATTCACCAAAAGGCATTTGGGAGATTACTGAAAAAGGTAGAAAATATTTAGAAGATTACAAAAAAAGAATAGAAAATAATGATAAAATTTTATTGTTTGAAATAAAAGATCGTAGGACAAGATATTGATATTTTTTCATTTCCTTTCTATATTCTTGCAAAAATTGACAGTATAACAAAGGAATTTAAATATAGCTAAATTTAATAAATGATAGAAATGAAAAAATTAATCTTCAATTTTTCAGTAGAATATGAAAATGTATAAAAAATTATTTTTTTAGAGTATGTGGAGGGATATTATGAACAATATTAAAAGTATTTATCCAGAAGTAGGAAAGTTAATAAAAGTTAGAAATGGTATTTATCAGATTTCAAAGGTTGAAAAATTTAAAGTAGTAAACGAAAATGAATTTTTATTGACCTTAGAAAATTTAGAAAATAATGAGATTTTAAAAATAATATATAAACCAGAAAAACAAATTGAAATTTCACCTGAGATTATTAATACACCTACAAAGTTTTCCGATATTGAAAATATTGATAATCCAAAGCATTTTGATGCTTTTATAAAGGCAATTAAATGGTCAACAAACTCTATATTTTTGCATGATTCTGTGAAATCTCCGTTTTATTCAAATATTATTTTAAATCATTATCAATTAGATCCGCTAGTAAGAGCTTTAACTATGCCGCGAATTTCGCTGCTTATTGCCGATGATGTTGGTTTAGGAAAAACTATTGAAGCAGGATTAATAATACAAGAGCTAATTTTAAGGAAAAAAATTAGAAGAATTTTAATAGTATGTCCAGCTTCTCTTCAAGAACAATGGCAACGAGAGATGTCAGAAAAATTTTCCTTAGAATTTAAAATAATGAATTCTAAAGAAATTAGTAAAATTTTTAAAGAATATGGTGTAAATATAAATCCTTGGATTACTTATCCACGATTAATTACTTCTATGGATTTTATTAAAAGAGAAAAGTATCTTTCTATGTTTGATGCAACAACTCAGGGAGATAAAAAAATTAACTGGGATATGTTAATTGTAGATGAAGCTCACAACATTTTGCCTAGACCGTATGGAAATTATTTTAAAGATTCAGATCGTACAAAAGCCATTAGAAATATTTCTCAAAAGTTTACTCATAAGATATTCTTAACTGCTACTCCTCATAATGGAGATACAAGATCTTTTATTGCTTTATTGGAAATGTTAGATCCAAAAAATTTTCATAGAGGTGACTCTGAGTTCAATCCTGCAACAAAAAAACGTTTATATGAAATAATGGTGCGAAGATTAAAGAACGAAATCAATAGTTTTGAAAGTAAAATTGTTTTTCCTAAACGAGAGGTTAGAGAAATTGAAATAACTCCAAAAGAAGATGAAAAAAATATGTTTCAACTATTCAATAATTACATTAAAATGTTGAATAATTTACTAATAAGTCTTGAAGGAAGAGAAAGACTGAAAATGGATTTTATAATAACTATTTTAAAAAAACGTTTATTATCTTCTTTTTATGCATTTCATAATTCTATAAGTAAACATTTAGATAAATATTATTCTCAAGAATTGATAAATGATGAAATAACAATTGAAAATACAATTAAAAGATTGGAAAATGAAGATTATGAAAATGATATTGAAAAAGATAATGATGAAAAAATAATTATTGCAAATATTATTAAAAGATGGAGTTCAAATAAAAATCTTAAAAATTTTGTAGATAGAATATACGATTTTTCATTAAGATTGAAAGATATCGAAGACTCAAAAGTATTGAAAATATACGAGTTTATTGATTCTAATTTATTAGAAAATGGAGTATTTAATAATGAAAGATTAATTATATTCACAGAATATAAAGATTCATTAGATTATTTGTATAAATTTTTATCTAAAAGATATGGTGAAAAAAGGGTTTTAAAGCTTTATGGAGGTATGACTTCTAGAGAACGCGAAGAGATAAAAAGGGCCTTTGAAACAGATCCAGAAAAAAGCGAAGTAAGAATTTTAATAGCTACGGATGTTGCGAGTGAGGGAGTAAATTTACAAAAATATTGTAGATATATGATTCATTTAGAAATTCCTTGGAATCCAGTTAGATTAGAACAAAGGAATGGAAGAATTCACCGTGTTGGACAAACTAGAGATGTTTTTATATACCATTTTATATATAAAGATAATGAAGATTATCAATTTCTTAAAAATATAGTTTTTAAATTAGAAAACATAGAAAAAGATATAGACAGTATGAATCCAGTTATTTCGGAAACTGTTCAAGAAAAAATTAAAAATGTTCTTACGTATAAAGAAGATTTTGATTTTAATAAAGAAATTGAAATTTTAAATGAAAAGATTAAATTAAAAATTAAATCTGAAGTGAATAGAGCATTTGAAAATATAAAAAAAGAAATTGAAAAAAAACTCTTTGATACAAAGAATTTTTATGAAATAACTCCTGAAAATAAAAAAAAGATTTTAGAATCCAGCCTCGAAATCTTGAGTGGCAAAAATGTTCTAAAAAACTATGATAATTTGAACGATATATATTATATTGAAAGCCTTCCAGCAGAGTGGAAGTCACTAAGAAGTTATATCGAAAATGAACAAAATGGCACAAAAAAGAAAATAACATTTGAAAGTTATCAAATGAATTCCGATATCGAATTCATTCATCTCTCTCATCCGTTAATGAAAAATAGTTTAAAATTTTTTAAAACACAGATCTGGAATGTAGTTAACAAAAAATTAAACAGGTTTTCGTTGAAAATTTCAAAAGACATTGAAAATTTGTATGTTAGATTGTACTTGAAGTCAGCAGTTGTAGATAATAAACTAGACTTAATAAGTGAGGATATAAAAATATTAAGTGGTTATTTGTTTGGTGATCATTTTGTTTCTGTTGAAGAAGATTTAAATATGAAGGTATATGATCCAGAAGATATTGAAAAGGCAAAGAAAATCACAAGGAAAGTTAGAAGCATTTTAGAAGTATTAGATGAAGATTTTTCAAATGAAATTGAAAAACTTAAAGAAGAATATAAAGAGCAAGTTGAAAAGAAATGGAAAGAGGTATTAAATGATCAAGTTGAGGCTTTGAAGGTGAATCTAAATGAACAAATAATATATATAAATGAATTAATCAAAAGACTTGAAAAAAATAAAAAAGATATAGAAAAAAAATCAAAAATAAACAGAAACGATCAATTAGTTTTTGATGCTAATTTCAATATAGTTTCTGTGGATAAATATGAAAGCGAAATTGTAAAAGAAATGGAAGAAAATATCAAGTATTTAAAAAGAAAAAAGGAAATTCTCAAAGAAGATATTGAAAAAATAGTTAAGGATCTCAAAGATAGAAAAATTTCACATTATTATCTTTTACCTATTGCAATGGAAATAATTGTACCTGAAAAGGAGTGGAAAGATGAGCTTTAATGTTAGAACTTCAGGGATTGTGTTAGCTGATTCAGTTTTAGAAAATCTGCAATCAAATTATGAAATATCAGATGAAAAGATTTACTATTTTTCAAAATTGCTTGAAAAATTAGATTTTATAAACAAAAATGAATCTAATTTGAAGAATTTTCTTAAAAGTATTTTTGTTAATATTCTAGATTGGAATGAAAAAAGTTTTAGAGATAGTTACAATGAAGAAAAAGTTGAATTAGAGGAAGTATTGGAATTTGAAAAACCTTCGTTAGTTTTTGATGATTCGAACACAAATAAAATTTACTTTTATATAATCCCTTATGGATGTAAATTCGATGAAAAAGACCAGAGAGAGAATAAATTAAAAATCTCATATTATTCAAAATTTGAAAGAATTTTAAGAAAAAGTAATGTAAAATATGGTTTTATGTTTAACGGAGAATTTTTAAGATTTATATATGCTGAATCAGGTCTTCTTACTTCATATATTGAATTAAATTTGTATGAGTTACTGGAAGAAGAAAATTTAAAATCTTTTTATAATTTATTCTCTTACAAAAGAATAAATAAAAACAATAAAGAAAATTTATTTGAGTTAATTGAAAAATCTCAAAATGAACAAGTTGAAATTACTGATAAATTGTCTGAGCAAGTTATTAAAGCATTAGAAAAATTAGTTGAAGCAGTAAATAAATCTAAAATTGAAAAAATTCCCTCTGATGAAATGTATGAAATATTAGTAAAAATTATTATGAGATTTATTTTTATTCTATATGCTGAAGAAATTGGTGTTTTCCCGCATGGCGAACCTATATATGATGAAAATTACGGTTTAGTTTATTTATCAAATGAATTGTTTAATCGAATGCATAAAGAACATGATGAACTTTCAAATGAATATGATGGGTGGTTAAGAGTATTAGCTCTATTCAATTTAGTTTATTATGGTTCTAATATTCCTGAATTTTCTTTTACTGCACATGGCGGTGACTTATTTGAACCAAAAATTACTGAATTTGCATCTCAGTTTAATGTCAGTAATAAAGACTTAGTCTTAATATTTAAAGATTTAATGAATATTGATAATAGAAGAATTTCTTATAGAGCTTTTTCGGTTGAACAAATTGGATATTTGTACGAAGGGTTTTTAAATTATAACTTAAAATTAGAAAATAATATGTATGTATTAAAGAAATCTAATTTAAGAAAAAAATCCGGAACATATTATACTCCAGCAAAAATTGTTACCTACATCGTGGAAAAAACATTGGAGGATTTAGTTAATAATAAGAGTTCTGATGAAATATTAAAATTAAAAGTTGTTGATCCAGCAATGGGTAGTGGAGCATTTCTAGTACAAGCTCTTAGGTATATATCAGAAAAGTTAGTATTAGCATGGACAAAAGAAAATAAGTATTCAGAATTATCTTATGAGGAAAAACTAAGACTTGCCAAAAGACAAGTTTCTGAAATGTGTATTTATGGTGTTGATTTAAATCCAATGGCTGTGGAATTAGCAAAAATAAGCATTTGGCTTGAAACTTTGTCAAGAGATAAACCGTTTACATTTCTTGATCATCATTTCAAAGTTGGGAATTCTCTAATAGGTAGTTTTAATAATGAAGGAATGAATTATGTTCCAAATGAAGTTTTTAAATTTAAAAAAGATTTATATTCAAAAGAATATTTAGAGAAAATTTCAGATTTAAGAACTGAAAATGGTGCATATATTAAAAATTTTGTTGAAAAAACAAATGGGAGTAAAAATGAAAATTTAAATATTTTTGAACAAATACATGGAAATCATTTTATAAATTTAGCAGAAAGAATTGAGCGTTTTTCAAAGACAGCTATTGAAAAAGAAGATTATGAAATATTGGAAAAAGAATACAAACAAATATTGAATTATGAAGAAATAAAAAGAGAAAAAGAAAAACGAAATATTTGGATTGCAAACTGGTTTGCAAATGAAATCGATGGAGCTTTACCAATAACCACGAAGCAGTTGTTGGAAAAATATGAGAAAGTAAAAAATAATGAAGAGGATGACTTTATAAAATGGTCTAGGAAAATTTCAAAAGAACTAAAATTTTTTCATTGGGACTTAGAGTTTCCTGAAGTTTTTTATAAAAACAAAGGATTTGATGTTGTTATTGGCAATCCACCATGGGAAGTAGTCAAACTCAAAGATTCAGAATTTTTCATTGATAAAGATGAAAAAATTGTACATATTAATAAAACTAACGAAAGGAAAAAAGAAATTAGAAAATTAAAAATTACAAATCCAAATCTATATAAGTTATATATAAGAGAATTGCAGATCAATGAGAAATTGAACGTTTATATTAAAAATTGTGGAAATTTTGATAAATCGTCTGAAGGAGAACTAAATTTATATAGGCTTTTCACTGAGTTGTTTTTAAACTTAAGGAAAAGTCACTTTGGAATAGTAGTACCAACAGGCTTATTTACTGATGAAAAATCTATACCTTTATTTAAAATTTTACTCAAAAAAAATTTAGTCAAAGAAATAAATGACTTTATTAATGAGAATATTTTTAGAAATGTTGCCAGTAATTATAGATTTTCTATTTTTATTTCAAAAAAATCCTTAAATTTAAAGGCAAGAATTTTCCTTAATAGTTTAGAAGACTTGTATGAAAAAGATTTTATCATTTTAGAGCCTGAAGATATTAAGTTGTTTAATCCAAATACGAAAACTTTGCCAATGATTAAAAATAATTTAGAACTTAAAATATTAAGAAAAATTTTTAAGAATTCTATGATAATTTACAACGAATCAAAAGATGAAAAACTTATTAAGTACATTTTTGCAATGTTTGATATGTCAAATGATTCAGATAAATTTGTTCGTGAATCTGATTTGATTAGTAATGGATTTAAAAGAAAATGGTTTAAATATGTAAAGAATAGTGAAGAATATTTACCTTTGCTTGAAGGAAAAAACTTTTTTATTTTGAATCCAAGGTATAATGACATAGTTGATAATAAAGGACATACTGAAAAAATCTCTCAAGAAAATCTCAGTAATCCTTATTATTTTCCTAAGACACGATATTTTGTTAAAAATGAAGATTTTAATCAATTCTTGGAGAAAAAGAAATTAAAAGATGAAAAAACTTTTTGGTTTATATATAGAAAAATTGCTAGGGCAACAGATACTAGAACATTTATTTTCACACCAATAAAAAAGCTTCCTATGGGAAATTCCGTAGTTGTTTTTTCACCAAAATACATGATTGAATTTTTACTTTTGTCAACACATATTTTTGATTTTTGTATTAGAAAAAAAATGCAAGGGGTAAATTTGAATTTCTTTTATTTTTATCAATTTCCTCATCCAATACCTGGAATTTTAAAAGAATTTAAAGGTTTAAATGAAAATGAAGAAACCTTAGAAGATTCAGTAAGGAAAATAGTAATAAATTTATTGAATTATTCATACGATATGGAAGATTTTATAAAAGATCTTAGTGGAGAAATAAAACCTAGAAAATGGAATGAAATTGAAAGAATGAACAATTTTGCAAAACTTGATGCTATAACAGCTTTAATTTATGAAATTTCAGAGGAAGAACTAGAATATATATTTGATGACTTTAAAGCTGAAAAGAGATCTGAAGAAAGTATTTATGGTAAATATCTTTCTAGAGATCTTGCTTTCAAATACTATAATGAATTTAAAAATAAAATAAAGAGGTGGTAGGATGTTTAATCCTATAATATTTTCAAAAGAAGTTTTCAGTGCTTATACAGATTTTTTAATAGACTTTTTAAATTTCCAAGATCCACAACTTAGGAAAGAAATTGCGGAAATAATAAAATTTGATTTATTGAATGGATCCATTCTTGTGAAAGGTCCATATATTTCTTTAAATAAACCCTTAAAAATTGGAAAGAATTTAGAAGAATTAAGTTCTGAAATGAGGATCTCTGATTTTTTAAAAAGAAAAATAACATTCAACTTGTATAAGCATCAAGAAGAAGCATTTAGAACAATAAATTTAAAAAATAATGTTGTTATTTCAACAGGAACAGGTTCAGGAAAAACTGAGGCATTTTTACTCCCCATGTTAAATGATTTATTATTAAATAGAAAAGATGGAATTCAAGCGATTATTATTTATCCAATGAATGCCTTAGCAAATGATCAACTTGGAAGAATTAGATTACTGTTTGCAGGAAGTGGTATAACTTTTGGTAGATATACTGGGGATACCCCAGAAAAAGCAAATGTTGAACAATACAATTTTCCTCAGGAAATTCCTAAAAATGATGAAGAAAGAGTCTTAAAGGGAGAAATAATACCTTTTGAAGAAAGATTCAGTCGTGAGCAAATTAGAAAGTCTCCTCCCAACGTGTTAATTACAAATTATTCTCAATTGGAATATCTCTTATTAAGAAAAAGCGATCTTGAAATGTTTAAAAATATGAATTTAAAATATATAGTCCTTGACGAAATACATACTTATATTGGCGAGCAAGGCTCTGAAGTATCTGCACTGATAAAGAGATTAAAGCTACTTTCAAATAATCCCGATGATATCGTATTTATAGGCACATCTGCAACAATTGCTTCAGGAAGTGAAGAGGAAAAAAGAATAAAAATTGAAAATTTTGCAAGAAAGCTTTTTGGTGTAAAGAATTTAAATGTTATTTTTGAAACTTACAGTGAAGAACAATTTTCAGATGATGAATATATACCAAAAAATTTTGATAATCCTCGAAACATTTTAGAACTTCTTTTGAAAGCAAATTTGGATGAAGATATTTATAAAAGGTTAACAGGGAAAACTCCTTTTAATATTAAGGATGATATATTAAAAAATTCATATTTTAAATGGATTGTTAATTCATTATCTGAACCCAAAAATCTTAAAGATTTAGTTAAGGGTTTTAGAGAAAAATTTGACATTAACTTAGATGATGAAGAATTAATTTCTTTAATTTATTCATATCTTATTACCGGAATTGAAATTAAAAATGATGATGGACTTCCTTTAATAAGGCCAAGGTTACATTATTTTGTAAAAGGTATAAGTGACTTAAGAGCTGCTTTTGAAAATGGGCAAAGAAAATTATTAATTAATAGTGAAGAAAAACAAAAAAGCTTCAAAATTTATACTTGTAGAATATGTGGTCAGCATTATTTTAGTAATCAATATGGGCCAAAATTAGAGATTTCAGGGATATCATATAGGAAAATAGGAACTCCTAATGATAATGAAAAAGAAGAGATTCTTTTTACAGATACTGATGAATATTTTAATGAAAAAGCAAAATATGAAGAAGCTTATCTTTGTGGAAAGTGTGGAACTTTACATTATAGTGTATCAGACAAATGTATTAACTGTGAACAGAAGAATTTAAAAAAAGTTTATATTTTAAATAGCGAAAAAAGGTGTTTGTCATGTAATGCTCTACTTGAATCACAGAAAAGCAATAATTTATTAACGTCAACAACTTATGAACCAATTGATATTACTATTTTGACTGAAAATATTCTTTCACTTGCTGAAAATCCAAAGATAATTATTTTTACTGATAATAGGCAAGAAGCTTCATTTTTAAAAGGATACATGGAAATTGCCTCTTCAAGATTCATTTATAGAGATAGATTGTATAAATTTTTGCTTGAAATGGAAGATTTATATACATTAGACGAACTAACAGAGCATTTCTTTAATTATCTTGTAGAACAAAAAGATATAAATAATGTTTATTTTGGCAATTTGTATAGTAAAAAAGTTAAAAATTCAGATGAATACAAAAAAGTTGAATATTTTATTTTTGAAGAGTTTTGTTCTAGAATAAACAATGTTCAAAAAGGTTCTTTAGAAAAATTAGGACTCTTACAAGTTGATTATGAAGGAATTTCGGATAAAGATGAATTTATTGAGGAATGGTCAGCGAAATTTGAAATTGAAAAAAAATATTTGATTGGTTTTGTTTTTAAGATTTTAGACTATCTTAGACGAAGGGAAACAATTGATTTGCCAATATTAGATGAGATAACAGCTAAAAAAAGTAGATATAAAAAACTTCTAAATTTGCCAGAATTTTTTTACAAAAATGAAATTTCACTTTATACCACTTCAAATTCAGTTTCATTTATAAGTGAAAATAAAAGAACATATCCGCAAGTATTAATGATGAAGGAATTGGGAATTGTAGATAATGAATTTTTTGAAGAATTATTTTATTATCTTAAAGATAAAAACCTTATTATAGATAAAAATGGAAAAAATTATTTGAATCCCGCGAAAGTTATAATATCTGTTAATAAAGAATTTAATGATATATTACAATGTGAAAAGTGTGGCGATAAAGTTTCTTTTAATAGGCAAACTAAGGAAAATGCATGTATTAATTATGGTTGCAAAGGTAGAATGAATCCAATAAAGCTGGAAGAAAATATGAATTATGATGTAAAAAGGTATATTTCAAAGAATAAACGTTTTAGGCTCATACCTATGGAACATACAGGACAAATAAAAAAAGAACAAAAAGAAATTGCAGAAAAAAAGTTTAAAAATGGGGAAATAAATGTTATTGTTGCCACATCAACTCTGGAACTAGGGATTGATATTGGAGACTTAGACTTTATTTTAATGAGAAATGTGCCGCCTACACCTGCAAATTATGATCAGAGAGTCGGTAGAGCTGGAAGAAGATTGAAAATAGGAATGGCAATTACATATTGTGGTAAAACACGACATGACCAGGTGTTTTTTGAAAAACCACTTGAAATGATAAAAGGTGAAATAAAAGAACCTATTTTTACAACTAGAAATTTCCCATTATTTTTAAGGCATATACATTCATATATCTTCACTTCATTAATTTTGAACTCTTCACAAGAAGATGAAGAACTACTAAAAAAAGCTTTGCCAAGTAAAATTGCAGAATTTTTATTTGATGATATTTCAAGTGAAATATTTAAATCTAATCCTACGGAGCATCTTGAAAAATTAATGTTAAAGAATAAAGAGAAATTATTTGAAGATTTAAAAAACTTTTTGATGTATTGGCAAGATGAAATGAATGATTTTATGAAAGAAATGAATGTTGAAAATGAAGAAGGTTTTATAGAAAAAATTTTAGAAAAAACCATATTTGACTTAAAAGAATTATTATCATATACAAAGGAGTTGTTTATATATTGGGATAAAAAGAGTAAGGAATTACAGAAAAAAAGAAAAAGTTATAATCCTTATAATGAAAAAATTAATAAATTTAAAAGAGGAGAAGAAGAATTTTATACTTTAAATTATCTTAGAGATCATGGATTTTTACCGGGTTATAATTTAGTGAAACCCGGAATTTCAATTTCTAAAATTCCTGACGTTGAATTTTTCAGACCACACAACATTGCTATAAGAGAAGCTACTCCTTATTCCAAAATTTATGTAAATGGTTTGGAATATGATGTTGAAAAATATATAGTAACTTCGTCTAAAAAATATTCTTTGACAAATTATTTTACAATTGAAAGACCAGATTCTAAAGAAGAAATTTCAGGATTTCATATAGTAGATGTTGAATTGAGTCATGGTGAAAAAATTTCAACAAATTCTTCGGGAAGAAGAATACTTTCTTTTGATATGATTATCAATTTTCACGAAAACGTTACTCATCAAGGTGGAAAAAGGAAAATAACAAATACAGGTTATGAAATTTGTTTTTACAAAAATGCTTCTTTTAATATTATTAACAATGGTTGGAATAATAACAATGATTTAACTAGATTTTATATTTGCCCTGAATGTGGAGAAGTTTTTAATTATGAATCCGAAGATATTTCTAAAAAGAATTTTAAAAATCATCTTAAAAATCATAATTTACCAATTGAAATAATAAACCTACTATTAAATAAAGGTTTAGTCCTATATGCTGAACACAAATCTGATGTATTAAAGATTGGATATTTTCAAGATGAAGGAGAGGCTTATAGTGTAGGGGAAGCAATTAGATTGGGTGCAACATTATATGCTGATATTACAGATACAGATATAAGGCTAGAAATATCATATTCAGATGGTAAATATAGCATTATATTATACGAAGAAATCCCTGGCGGGAGTGGTTATATTGAATATATTTATGAAAAATTTGGTGAAATAATTAGTAAAGCCATTAAATATCTAAAGGATTGTAAATGTGAAAAAGCTTGCTATAAATGTTTGTTAAATTATTGGAATCAGCATGTCCATGAGATTTTAGATAGACAAGTTGCTTTAGAAATTTTAAGCAAAATGGATGAAATAAAAATTGAAATTGAAATTCCAGAAAAAGTAAATGAGCAAAAACCAACTGATGATAAATTTGAATCACTTTTAGAAAAGGAATTTTATGAGTATTTAAAAAATAACATGTTTCCTCTGCCTGAAGTTCAATATCAAATTACGAATCCATTTACAAGGATTGACTTTGCTTATCCTGACAAAAAAGTAGCAATATATCTAGACGGTAGACCTTATCATAATAATCCAATACAGAGAGAAAAAGACAAAAAAATAACAAAACAACTAGAGTTAAATGGATGGAAAGTTTTAAGAATTTCTTCTGATGATTGGAACGACGAATACATTAGAAATCTAAAATTAAAAAGTCTAAAAAATTATTTAGAATTAAGAGAAAATAGCTAAAACTTTATTTTGAAGGATGATTTATATATGAAAAAATTAATGGGTTTAATAATTGAAGCTTTAGAAAATATGGACAAAAATTTTTGTATACTTTCAAACAATTTAGGAAGAATAAAATATTTAGAAAGGCCAATAGCATACGAATTTTATCATCAATTTAGAAAGTTGATAGATGAAGAGAAATTTGTTATACAGGGTGAAGTGGATAAAAGATATCAACATTATTTTAAAAAAGGAAAAGTACCTGATTTTATAATTCATATTCCAAATACGCAAAATAATTTTGTAGTAATAGAAATGAAATTAGCAAATAATATAAGAAATATTGAAAAGGATTTTCAAAAATTGAATGAATTTAAAAAATTGCATTATAAAAATCTTGTAGAAATTATAATTGGGTATGATAAAAATTTGAAAAATGCTAAAGAGAAAATAAAAGATATTGACACGACGGTATTTCAGTAATATTTTTCTCAGTAAAAAGTTGGAAAGGTGAATTAGAAAATTAAGTGATTTTAATACTCTAATCTAAATATAGATATAATGAATGTAAGGAGTCTTTAGACTCCTTTTTATTTTTTGTTAGAATTCTACTATGCAATATAACAAAAATTATATTCCAATAAAGGAGCATCAACTGAAGGTATTGATAATGATACTGCTGATGGATTTGGAAAGAAATATGTAGAAAGTTCAATAGAAGAATTAAGCAATAATACTTATAAACCCAAGCCGGTACGCAGAGAATATATCAAGAAATCCAATGGGAAAATGCGACCTTTAGGAATACCGTCATTTAGAGATAAGCTATTACAAGAAGTTATGCGTAGATTTTTAGAAGCTATTTATGAACCGATTTTTAGTGATTTTTCACATGGATTTAGACCTAATAGAAGTTGTCACACTGCATTAAAGCAGACACTTCCATATTTCAAAGGTGCAAGATGGTTTATAGAAGGAGATATAAAAGGCTGTTTTGATAATATTGACCATGATAAGCTTATTGAAATATTACAAAGAAAAATTAAAGACAGTAAGTTTATAAACATTATTCGTAGTTTTCTAAAGGCAGGATATATAGAGGATTTCAGATATAACCAAACATATTCTGGAACACCTCAAGGAGGGATTTTATCCCCAATACTTGCCAATATTTATCTGAATGAATTGGATAATAAAATCATGGAGATTAAACAAAACTTCGATAAGCCGGCAACAAGGTGTGTAAATCCAACATACGACGAGATTAGAGGGAAAAGATATTGGTTACAGCAGAAACTTAAAAATGCTACTGATGAAGAAAAACCGGTTCTGATTTCAAGAATTAATGAATATAGTAAGAAACTTTTGAAATTACCCTATAAATCACAAACGGATAAAAATATAGCTTTTGTAAGATATGCTGATGACTTTTTAATAGCAGTAAGAGGAAATAAAGAAGATTGCATTAAAATTAAAGAACAATTAAGAGAATTTCTAAATGATGAATTAAAGCTTACCTTAAGTGATGAAAAGACTTTGATTACTCACAGTAGTGAAAAAGTTAGGTTCTTAGGATATGACATTTCAGTTAGACGTAATCAACAAATATCAACTAATTCATTAGGACACAAGAAACGTCAGCTGAATGGCACTGTAGAATTATTAGTTCCTTTAGAGAAGATAGAAAAGTTTATGTTTGATAAAGGTATCATTAGACAGAGCAAAGCTAAAAAGTTTCACCCGATACACAGAAAAGGATGGCTATATCTCCCAGACCAAGAAATCTTGGAAAGATACAATGCTGAAATTCGTGGAATACTCAATTATTACCACCTAGCCAACAATTATAATAAACTTAATTATTTTCAATACTTGATGGAATATAGCTGCCTTGCAACTTTAGCAGGAAAGCATAATTCTTCAATAAGTAAAGTAATTGACAAATATAAAAGCGGCAAAGGTTGGGCAATAAAATATAAAACAGAAAAAGGTAAAACACGAGAAAAGAGAATTGTAAAACTTCAAGATTGCAAAGGGTTCTGTGATGATAATATTGTTAGACACATTTATTCTGTAAATACCAATGCTACTATTAGAGCAAGACTGCAAGCAGGAGTTTGCGAGCTTTGCGGTAGCAGGGGAAAGTCTAATTATGAGGTTCACCATGTTTCAAGTGTAAAGGGACTAGAAGGCAATAAGCTTTGGGAGCAGATAATGAAAATCAAAAATAGAAAAACATTAGTGGTATGCGAGGATTGCCATAAGGCAATACATAGTTAATTTGAATTTTAAAATGATATGGTAATTATTAACGGAGAGCCGTATACGTCGAGAGGTGTACGGGATTACTGGAACCAACACGAAAAAGCGTGAAGAGTTTAACCGGATGATAGAAGAATGTATGCAGGGCAAAATCGATATGATAATTACGAAATCTATCAGCCGTTTTGCAAGAAATACGCTGGACTGCCTAAAGTACATAAGGCAGCTTAAAGAAAAAAATATTCCAGTTTACTTTGAAAAGGAAAATATAAACACATTGGATTCCAAAGGGGAAATCCTGCTGACCATTATGGCTTCTTTGGCGCAGCAAGAAAGCCAATCGTTAAGCCAGAATGTAAAACTGGGTATTCAGTACCGATATCAGCAAGGAAAAATCCATATTAATCACAACCGGTTTCTTGGCTATACAAAGGATAAGGATGGCAATTTAGTTATCGTACCTGAAGAAGCAGAGATCGTTAAACGCATTTACAGAGAATACCTTGAAGGTTCCAGTATGCTACAGATAGCAAGAGGTCTGGAAGCTGACGGAATTCTGACAGGTGCAGGCAATCACAGATGGCATACCAGCACCATCAATAAGATTTTGAGGAATGAAAAATATATCGGTGATGCGCTGTTGCAGAAAACCTATACAGTAGATTTTTTATCGAAGAAAAGGGTGGCCAATAACGGCATAGTTCCTCAATACTATGTAGAAAACAGCCATGAGCCCATAATCCCGCGTGAAATTTATATGCAGGTTCAGGAAGAGCTTGTCCGCAGAAGATGTGTGCATATAAGTAAGAACGGAAAGAAGAGAAACTACAGCAATAATCATCCCTTATCCCAAATGGTGTTCTGCGGCAAGTGTCATGAAGTATTCCGCAGGGTTCATTGGAATAACCGAGGAAAGAAATCAATCGTATGGAGATGCGTCAGCAGATTGGAAAACACCGGTTTGTTTTGTACCGCTTCCACTATACTTGAAGATACTCTCAAAGAGAAGATTGTAGAAGCTATCAATATAGCCGTCAGCGGGAAAAACTCTTTCCTGGCCATACTGAAAAAGAATATTGAAACCGTATTAAACGAGGATTTGGACGAGAGTACGGCAGATATTGATAAAAGGCTGGAAGAGCTTCAAACCGAGTTGATCCAATTGGCAAATTCAAAGGAAGCATATGATAATATTGTCAATGAGATTTACCGCTTACGGGACTTAAGGCAAGAAACCCTTTCAAGAAACGCTCTCCGTCAAGATAAGCGGGATCGGATCGCTGAGATGACGGACTTCCTTAATATGCAAACCGGTGGTATTACGGAATTTGATGATAAACTGGTTAGAAAACTAATTGAAAAGGCAACTGTATATAATGACAGGCTAGTGGTAGAGTTTAAGTCAGGGTTAGAAATAGAAGTAAACCTATAAGCTCGTATTAAGATAGCCGCCAGTAGGGGAAGAGTACTTATACTATTATAAATAACTACAGGAGACATAATTGGATTACCGATTGCGGGAGCAGAAGCAAAATGCGCTGGTTAAAAATGCAGAGCGTGAAGGAAGAAGCAGCGAATAGCTGAAATGACAGACTTCTTGAATGAACAGTCCTATGAGCTGGAGGAATATGATGAGCAACTGGTAAGGCGGCTTATTGAAAAAGTTACGGTATTTGATAATAAGCTGACCGTTGAGTTTAAGTCTGGAGTAGAGATTGATGTATTAATTTAAAATGAACTTGACCGCCGATTGAGGAGAAATACTTCTTGATGGGCGGTTCTTTTCTATTTATACTTGGGGATAATCTAATAAATAAACACACTTGAACAATTACTCATATGTTTTTATTGACAAACGGAGAATTGAGGTTTATAATACATATGAAAGCTTATTCAAGTGTTCAATTGAATGATAAGGAGGTGATATAAATATGGCAAAAAAAATTCAACCAATTGAAAGATGCGACTGTGATGTAATACATGAGGAAATTGTAAATAAAGTGCGAGAAAAAATGCCTCAAGAAGAAACTCTATATGATCTAGCAGAACTATTTAAAGTTTTTGGAGATTCAACAAGAATTAAGATACTCTGGGCATTAGATGAATCAGAGATGTGCGTTTGCGATATTGCATTCTTATTAAATATGACCCAATCAGCAATTTCACATCAGCTAAGAGTCTTAAAGCAGGCTGGACTAGTAAAGAGCAGAAGAGAAGGAAAGATTGTATTCTACTCTCTTGAAGATGAACATGTAAAGCAAATATTTGACCAGGGATTAATTCATATTTCAGAAGAAAGTAAGTAAAGGAGGGTCAGTAATGTTAAAGAAGGAAGTAATTTTAGAAGGTTTAGATTGCGCAAATTGTGCAGCTAAAATTGAAGATGAGGTTAATAAATTAAATGGAGTCAAAGCCTATATGAACTTCATGAACAAGACATTGACTTTAGAAATTGAATTAGAGCAAGAGTATAAGAATATATTACAGCAAGTTAAAACCATAGTGCACAAGCACGAACCGGATGTGGTAGTGAAAGAAAAATCCGTTAACAAGAGCAATAAAATAGTATTAATACTTGAAGGACTTG
>JASKLO010000011.1 GCA_030153605.1 Thermosipho sp. (in: thermotogales) | reverse complement strand
TCAATTTCTACTTCCCAATCTGGTAAGTAGTAGTCGTTAGGATCTACAAAATCTGCAACTTCTGGTGAATAATTCCAGAAGTGTAATGATGCGTCTGTTCTCCATACGTTTGCTCCACTTTGTGGTTCATCTCCACCAGTTAATCCTATGATTATTGATTCCCAATCGCCAGTATTCAACATTTTTTGAACCAATGTATTGAAATCGATTGGTGTAAATGTAACATCCATTCCAAGTTGTTTTAATGCATCTTGGATTATATTTGCAACTCCTTCTCTAACTCTGTTTCCTGCGTTTGTGGTAAGCAAGAATTTAACTGGATTTCCTTCTTCATCAAGAAGTTGTCCATTTTCATCCCAAGTAAATCCACCAAGTTCAAGTTCAGCTCTAGCAAGGTCAAGGTCAAATTCATATTTTACTACGACATCTTCGTTATAGAATGGTGAACTCATAGAAACTGGTGACCATTGAGCAATTCCTAAACCATTATAAAGTGTATCAATAATAGATTCTTTATCAATTGCGTGAGCAACGGCTTTTCTAAAGTGTTCATTTCTGAACCATTTTCTTTTTACAGGATCAGGAGTATTCCAGTTGAATGTAATAAATGTTGTTCCGTAAGCTGGACCTGCTGTTGTAACTACGATGTTAAGTTCTTTCTCTTTTTCTTTTAATTCAGCAAATTCTGTTCCTCTTGGAGCGTAAACATCAATTTCTCCGTTTTCAAATGCAAGTCTCATAGCATCTTGGTTAGAAATAATTTTATAGACAACTTCATCAAAGTATGGAAGTTGTTGACCATTTGCATCTGTCTTCCAGTAATATGGATTCTTTACAAATCTTACATATTGGTCTGGAACATATTCGACTGGAATGTATGGACCAAGTCCGACTATTTTTCCATCGTTTATAGCATCAACAGTCCAAAATTCTTCAAAATTACCATTTTTAACATATTCTTCTGCTAAATGTTTTGGGAAAATATACATTCCACCAAGATATCTAAATGCAAGTCTAAATGGTTCAGGATAGTACATTCTTACAGTATAATCATCAATTTTTTCTGCTTTTGGCAAGTATCCATTTGTACTCATTAAAACATCTTGCATTGAACTTGGAATATCTGGGTTCGTATAAATTTCGTTTAATGTAAATACAATATCATCAGCGGTAAGTGGATGTCCATCGCTAAACTTTACGCCTTTTCTAATATGCCATATAATTTCCATTCCACCATCTGCTGTTAACCTTGGGCCATCCCAACTTTCAGCAATTGCTGGATAAAATTTCATATCAACACCATGTCTTTCGATAAGTGTTCCTCCATAGCCCATAAACATATCGATAACATCAGTAGAACTAGTTTCTTTTGCAACAACGTCGTTCACAGTTTTTGGACCACTTAATGTCCCGAAAACAAACTGACCGCCTGGTTTACCATTTGCGTCTGCCCCAATATATGGAAGAGCAGCAAAACTTAAAGCTACTACTAAAACGATCAAAAACACTGAGAGTTTTTTCATAAACTCACACCCCCTCTTTTTCTACCAGGTAACATGATACCTGGTGATTTTCAGAAATTTTATACATTTTTGGATATTCTTTTTCACACTTCTCAGTTTTAAATGGACATCTTGGATGAAAGAAACATCCACTAGGCCTTGCGATAGGACTTGGAACACCACCTGTTAAAATTATTCGCTTTCTTTGTTTTTCAATTTTTGGATCAGGAATTGGTGAAGCTGAAAGCAAAGCCTTAGTATATGGATGAACTGGATTTTCAAAAACTTCATCTACATCCCCTATTTCAACAATTCTACCTAAATACATGACTGCAACTTTATTACTTATAAATCTCACAAGAGATAAGTCGTGCGAAATAAAAATATAAGTCAAGTTAAGCTCTTCTTGGAATTTCAAAAATAGATTTATTATTTGAGCTTGGACTGACACATCTAAAGCAGATGTAGGCTCATCCAAAAACAATATTTCAGGATCTACAGATAAAGCTCTTGCAATAGCAATTCTTTGCTTTTGACCACCACTAAATTGGTGAGGATATCTGTCCATATGATAAGGCTTTAAACCAACCATTCGCAACAATTCAATTGCCTTATCATATGCTTCTTGCTTTGTTTCTACAATTTTATGGAATAATAGAGGCTCTGTTAAAATTTGCCCAATTGTCATTCTTGGATTCAATGAACCTATTGGATTTTGAAAAACTATTTGCATTTTTCTTCGAAACGGAAGAAGCTGCGTTCTATTATAATTTGAAATATCTTGTCCTAATATTTCAATCTTACCTTCAGTCGGATCAATTAATCTTAACATCGTTCTTGCAGCAGTAGTTTTTCCACAACCAGATTCACCAACCAAAGCAAAAGTTTCTTTTCTGTAAACCTCAAACGAAATATCATCTACTGCTTTTACATCACCAACATGTTTTTTAATCATAAACCCCTTAGTAATTGGAAAATACTTTTTCAGATTTTGGACTTTAATTATTGGTTCATTCATTGGTGATCGCCTCCGATTTTTCTGACTCAACTACTGGATTGAAACATCTCACATAATGTCCTGGTTCCATTTCAGCTAATTCAGGAAGTTCTTTTGAACACTTATCCAATCTTCTTGGACATCTTGGAGCAAATGGACAAACATCTGGAACTTCAATCATCCTAGGAGGTTGCCCAGGAATTGCTTCTAACTTATCTTGCTTTTTATCTAAACGTGGAATTGCCCTTAACAACATGTGGGTATATGGATGCAATGGATTGTAAAAGATATCTTCAGCACTTGCAACTTCCATTTGTCTACCACCATACATTACTATAATTCTATCAGCCATTGAAGCAATGACACCCAAATCATGAGTAATAAACAACATACCAGTTTTAAACTCTTTTTGAAGATCTCTCATTAAATCCAAAATTTGTGCTTGAATTGTAACATCAAGAGCTGTTGTAGGTTCATCGGCTATTAAAACCTTTGGATTACAAGATAAAGCTATAGCTATAACCGCTCTTTGTCTCATACCACCACTAAATTCAAAAGGATATGCCATCATTCTTTTTTCTGCTTCAGGAATCTGAACCTTTTTTAACATTTCAACGCCTATTTCCCAGGCAGTTTTACGATCAACATTTTGATGTTGTATAATTGTTTCCATTAGTTGGTCTCCAATAGTGTATAAAGGATTTAAAGAAGTAAGTGGATCTTGAAAAACCATACTAATTTCTTTACCACGAATTTTTGTCATTTCATCATCTGGTAAACTTAGAATATCCTCTTCTTTTCCTCTTCCTCTATAAATAATTTTTCCACTAACTATTTTCCCAGGTTTGTGAATCAATCTCATTATAGAACGTACAGTAACACTTTTCCCAGAACCTGTTTCACCAACTATTCCAACAACTTCATTTTCATGAAGATCAAAATTTACGTCATTTACAGCCTTAACTACTCCTTCTTCCATATAAAACCAAGTGCTGAGATTTCTTACTGACAAAATAGGTTCCAAAAGATTTCACCTCTCTTACTGTATATTCCCAACATTCGTATTAGTAATTGTTTCTAAAACATCTAATTTTGGATCGTAAATTCCTATTAACTTTGGTTCTTTTTCATATATATAAACATACATTTCTGTTTTTATATGACCATTTTCAAATTTACTGTAATCACCTTTAATTATTTCATAAAATGTTCGATAAACGAAGTATTCAAGAGATTCCAACTCACTTGGACTAACTATAATATTTATACCACAAGAAAGGGAAATTGTAAAGGGTTTGTAAAAAAGTGCATTATATAAGTAAAAATCTTTAGAATTTATTAATGTATGACAGTTTTCAAAAAAATCAAAACTTTGCAAGCATTTTGATAAATCTTTGTCATTCCAATTTATATAAAATGTTAAACCATTATAAAGATCTATTTTTAATTTGTTAAAATCTATTATATACTTAGCGTGATTTTTGTCAACAACTTTAAAACTAGTGTTATTACTATTCAAAAAATCCAGAAATTTTGAAATTATATATTTATCACCTTCTAAGTAAATTTTTTTAGGAAAATTGAAATTTAAAAAGAGAGCAATCAATATTATTGCCATTAATATAAAGATTATAAACCAATTCTTCAATTTCTCACCCCATATAATTATAGCAAATGCAAACTTATTTTCAAAACTAAACTTTGACTTTTAAAGTTTTGAATGGTAAAATAAATTTGGTGCCGTGCTAAGCGGGGGGTTGGTGGTCCCCTGAACCCGAAATCCACCTAGCGGGGCTTAATTCCCCTGCTGAGGTCGTTGGGGTCTGAAAACGGCTTTTGATAGGGTGCTGAAAACTGGGTCCTACGCAACAACTACCTGTGAACCGGGTCAGGTCCGGAAGGAAGCAGCCCTAAGCAGGCAAGTGTGTGCCGTAGGGAAGCCCGGTTGGAGCCCGAATCAAAAGTACGCTCAGGTCCCAATTGATCGAAGCAGGGGTGCACGGCACCTTTTATTTTGCAAATTGAATTTCATATAGTTTGTAATATATTCCTTTCTTTTGCATTAATTCCTTGTGATTTCCTTCTTCAACAACTTCTCCATTGTGAACAACAATAATTCTATCAGCATTTACTACAGTTGCTAATCTATGAGCAATCATAATAACTGTTTTTTCTTTGGAAATTTCTCGTACTGCCTTTTGAATTCTTTCCTCAGTTTCAACATCAATATTACTTGTCGCTTCGTCTAAAATAAATACTTTCGCATCAAAAAGCACAGATCTAGCCAAAGCAATTAATTGCCTCTCACCTGCTGAAATTCCTTTACCTCTTTCAATTACTTTTGTATATAAACCCTCAGGTAATCTTTCTATCATATCCCAAACATAAACTTTTTTCAGAGCATTTTTTACTTCTTCTTCACTTATTTCATCATGAAATAAACGAACATTTTCTAACAATGTTCCAGTGAACAAAACAACATCTTGCGGAACAGCAGAAATTTGCTTTCTAAGTTCATGTATATTGTATTTTTCCAATTCCAAACCATCTATTAAAATCTTTCCCTTTTGAGGGCGATACATACCATTAATTAAATTCATTATAGAAGTTTTTCCTGCACCAGTTTCACCTACAATGGCAACTAATTCTCCAGGTTGAAATTTTATATTAATGTCTTTTAAAATCCATCTATCTTCAGTATACCTAAACCAAACATTTTTAAATTCTACAATTCCCTTATTTATTTTTGTTTTTCCTTTTTCATTCCCATAATGTTCTTCTGGCTCATCCATCAAAGTGAAAATTTTTTCTGCACTTGCTGTAGTGTTTTGTATAATATCGTATTTCTCAGAAAGATCTTCTAAAGGTCTCATGAATAATTCTAAATATGCGACAAAAGCATATAAATCACCAAAATTTAAACTTTTACTTACTATATATTTTGCTCCCATCCAAATTATTGAAGCAATTGCTAATCTATATAAAGTACTAACTGTAGGTCTAAAAATTGCAAAAACATATAACTGTTGCATTCTTGTCTTATATAGATCTTTATTTACTTTGTCAAAGCCCTTTCTCTCAAAATTTTCAGCATTAAAAAGTTTTACTACTGGCATACCCGCAATGTGTTCAGCTAAATAAGCATTTACTCTTGAAATATTAGTTCTTACAGCTCTATAAGCCTTTAGATCAAAATATCTAAAAAGCAAAATAGCAATAGTTAAAACAGGAAAAATGAAAGAAATGCTAATAAATAAATTTGTATTTACTTTGAGCATCATAAATATAACTCCAACCAAAAGAAAAACATCATTAATAATGCTAGTAATAACCGAAGTAAAAAACTCCATAACATTTTGTGTGTCATTTGCTATTCTTGTTGTGATTTGACCACTAGGATGTTTATCAAAAAAAGACATTGGAAGTCTTAACACATGTCTAAATAGATCATTTCTGATATCATAAACTATTTTTCCACCTATATAAGTGGTAAGAAAAATAGACAAATATTCCAAAACAAAAATAGCCGTAGTTGATAACAAAAAATAAACAGCCATTTTGAAAATCCCACTAAATCTTTGATCTAGTGGAAGATTTTCATTTGTTATATATTGATTTATCGCAGTTCGTACTATCTGAGGAGGAAGTAATGTAACAAAAGTTAAAGATAAAACAATTGCTATTGCAATAATAAACAATAAAGTATAGGGTTTTGCATATCTTAAAAGTCTACTAATTAATTTCATTACATCTCTCCTTTATAGGTTTTTTATTAATATATTCTTGAAATTTCTAAACAAATTTTTTCTAGGAAACTTTTATCTCTATCATCGAAAGGAGCAATAAAATGGCTGTCAATATCTAACTCACCTATTACTTCTCCGTCTTTAAAAATAGGAATTACAATTTCACTTTTGACCTTTGGACTACACGAAAGATAATTTGTTTCCTTTGAGACATCTTGGACAATAAAAACAGCTTTTTTCTCTGCAGCTTGGCCACAGATCCCTTTGCCAATTGGTATTTCTGTATGTTCGGTTGGTTCCCCTACAAATTCACTTAATTCAAGTAAATTTTTTTCATTTATCATGTAAAAACCTACCCAATCATAATATGGTACATTATTGTATAAGATTTCACATATTTCCTTCATGAATTTTCGTTTGTCATCCTTGTCAAGCAACATAATCTGATTAAGTAACTCATTAAAAAGAGAATCTTTATCATAAAAATTCCCTTTATCATCACCATGCCTAAAATGTACTACAGACTGATAAATTGCATCGTCTAATTTTTCTAAAAAGCCTATTCTCCACAATGAATAGGCGTTAAAAAATAATATTTTTTCTCTTTTTCCATCTACTACCAACCAATCTAAATCTCTTGGAATAAAAGCCATAAAAATTATAAAATCTTCTTTTGATAATTCAAATTTATCAGAATTTTTACGAATTCTTTCAGTAATTTTTTCTTTTTTTGTTTTTATTACGTTTTCATAATCATGTACAAATTTGTCCAAACTTCTTCTTTCAACTTTTTTAAATGAAATTTTTCCTAATTTTTTTTCAACATTATCCAATATTGGCGAGAACCTCTTTTTTAAAGATTCCCAAAAATTATCCCAGTTTGATTTATCATATCTTAAAATTTCTGCAAAATCTTCAATGTGATTTTCAATTAGATTCCTCATAGTCATCCCTCCGAATCTTCTTATCTTCTAACATTTCATACGTTTTATCATCTATAACTCGTATTTTTAAATACCTGTTTCCATAAAAAATTTCAATTACATCTCCTGCTTTTATTTCTGTAGAAGGTTTTAAAGGATATCCATTACGAAAAATCCTATTGTTCTTAGCTAATTCTTGTGCGATTGTTCTCCTCTTTATTAACCTTGTTTGCTTCAAATATTTATCTAACCGCATTTTTTCACCTCTAAAAAATTATATCATAATTTGTTTGTTATGCTAAATAAAAAGGTGGTCTCTAGAGACCACCTTTTTAAAATCTAGATTTAACAAATTAATTATTTGTATTTGTGGTAGCTTGACTAGTAATAATTTCTTGAAGTTCTGCAAACGCAGCTTCATAATCCATGTAATCAGGTGTTGCTTCTTTTAATTTTTCTAAATATTGCGAAGCTGTACTTGCGTCTCCTAAAATCTTATTTATTTCATAAAGGTCATACAATACTTCTGCTTTCATATCCAAAGTTAAATCAGTAGCTTCAGACAAATTGCTTAATCCTTGGTAAAGATCTAAAAACTCATTAACAACATTTTGAATCATACCATATTCTAAATAGGGTTTTAGTCTTGAGTATAATTCTGTGTAATATTTGAAATTTACATCTGTTCTATCAGGATGTAAGACTTTCATTCTTTGAATAGCAGCAAAAGAATCTGGATATTCATTATAAATACTTTCTACAACTATTTCAGATTCTTTTTCTGCATCGGTTAAAACCATACTGTAATTAGGATCTTCAGTAATTTCTGTAGAGTTCTTCATTTTTTCTACTAATGTTACAAATGCTGTTTTAACTTCAACTGGAGTATCTAATTTCAAAGAACCAGAATCATCAAAAATATATTCATGTATTTCCTTATAAACTTGTATTAAATCTTTTCCAGAATTATTAAGAACTTTGTACCATACTTTATACGTCAGATCAACAATTTCAAATGATATATTGTAATTTTTAACAAACTCAGTCAATGCCTTATTGAATTTTTCATCTTGTAGCAAAGATAACACTTCCTGATAACCACTGGAAAGAGTGAATTTTTCATATGTGTCTACTGTTTTTAAATCTTTAACATTAAAAACAAAGAAACTGCTACCTATTGGAATTGGGCCAACCATTGTACTTGAACTTTCAAAAATTGAATCTTCAATATACTTATCCAATGTTCCCCTCTTTAATTCCGGAACATTTTGAACGCTTAAACTAGCATCTGTAGCAGCTTGATAGAAACCTTTCATCATTGCTTGAGTTATAAAATCATCAGCACTAGATTTATCTTCAAAATACACATAATCAACATCCGCAGAATCATATTTGTTCTGTAAATCCTCTTTATTTTCATCATAATATTGTTTCATTTCGTCTTCACTTACTGAACCTAATATTTCTCTAACTTTAGAAATAGTTAAATATTTTTCCACTTCTGGTTTTATAGAATCTAAATATTTTTGAACACTTCCGTATTTCTGTTTTACATAATTTAAGACTTGTTCATTTGAATTTATTGATTCTTCTTGCTTGGTCAATTCAGCTTGAATTTCATCTTTTGTTGGAGAAATATTATTAACCTCGGCATAATAAAGAATTTCTTTTGTTTTAATTAAATCTCCAAGTATAGATGCTTTTAACATTGGTTCTTCAAAAATATTGTCTACATCAGTTATTTGATAATAAGCTAAAGCTTGGCTATAGGAAGTTTCAATTTCCCATGGAAATATCCAATAATCAGAGCTTAAAGCAGTTCCATCTTTTGTTAAAAAAGCCACAGTATCACTTAAAGTATATTCAAAGGAACCTCCTGTAGAACTTCTTCCAGAAACATAAGATATAACAGACCATAAAACAATTCCAGCAACGAAAGCTATTGCAATAGTCCATATAATAGCGCCATGTGCTTTTTCAAACCATCTTCTCATTTTTCATCAACTCCCCTTTCACTTTCTAGTTCTTCTTCTTCAAAAGTTATTGGTCTAACCAAAGGAAATGCAATTACATCTCTAATTGTAGGCGAATCAGTTAAAAGCATAACTAACCTATCAATTCCTATTCCTAACCCTCCTGTAGGAGGCATTCCATATTCCAAAGCTCTAATAAAGTCTTTATCCATCATCTGGGCTTCTTCGTCCCCTGCTTCTCTTAATTCAACCTGTTTTAAAAATCTTTCATACTGATCGATTGGATCATTTAACTCACTAAAAGCATTGGCCATTTCTCTTCCAAAAATTATTAATTCAAACCTTTCTGTAACCCTTGGATCTTCTCTATGTTTTTTCGCTAAAGGTGATATTTCTACTGGATGTTCAAGTAAAAATGTAGGTTGAATGACCTTATCTTCTACAAGATCCCATAATTTTTCAATTAAGTGCCCTCTATCTTTAATTTCAACATTAACCTCATGACTCCTTAGAACTTCAAGCATTTTTTCGTCACTATCTTCCAAAATATCAACACCTAAGTTTTCTAATATAAAATCTCTCATTTTTACTCTTCTCCATGGCCTTTTAAAATCAATTTCCTGCCCTTGATAGACAATCTTAGTTGTACCGTATATTTTTTCAACAATATAAGTAATTAATTCTTCAGTTAAATTCATCATATCTTCATAGTCGGCATAAGCTTGATATATTTCAATTGAAGTAAATTCTGGATGATGTTTGTAAGATAAACCTTCGTTTCTAAAATTTTTACCAAGTTCATATACCTTTTCAAATCCACCGACAATAAACCGTTTCAGATACAATTCTGTAGCAATTCTTAAATACATATCAATATCAAAAACATTTAAATGTGTTTCAAATGGTCTAGCAGAAGCTCCTCCTGTAACATATTCTAAAATCGGAGTTTCAACTTCTATAAAACCTTTTGAATTTAAAAATTCTCTAATCATTCTAATTATCTCAAATCTAGTTTTAAATCTGTTTAAAGATTCATCATTTGCAATCATATCAACATATCTTTGTCTGTACAAAACTTCTTTATCTTTTATACCATGCCACTTTTCAGGCATTGGTCTCAATGGTTTATTTAAAAGTTTAATTTCCTTAACAAGAACGGTAATCTCACCTGTTTTACTTTTAAACACATTTCCTTTTATACCAACTATGTCTCCTATAGCAATGAAATCTTTAAAAAACTTATAATTTTCATCACCTACAATATCTTTCCTGATATATGCTTGGATTCTTCCTTCAAAATCTTTAATATGAAAGAAAGCACTTTTTCCATGTTCACGTAAAGACATAATTCGACCTGCAACAGAAACAAAAGAGTTTTCATCTACTTTTCCAGGTTCCAAATGTGCAAATTCATCTTTAATTTGTTTACTACTGTGTGTTTTATCATATGAATAAGGATATGGATTAATTCCTAATTCTCTTAATCTTTTTATTTCTTGAATCCTCTGCTCTCTAAACTCTTTTAACAATTTTATCCCTCCTGTTAAACCTGAATTCCTATAATTTCATATTTAAAGGCCCCATTTGGTGCTTTAATCTTTACTGTTTCTCCAACTTTTTTACCAACTAAAGCTCTTCCTAAAGGAGATTCAATACTAATCTTATTTTGAAAAACATCTGCCTCATGAGGAGTTACAATTTGAATTTTCTTTTCTTCTCCAGTACTTAAATTTTTAATAATAACCCAATTACCAATATTCACAGAATTTGTACCTAGACTTTCAATAACTTCTGCTTTTGAAAGCATATTCTCAAGCTCATTAACCCTAGCGGCTATTCTACCTTGCTCATTTTTAGCTTCCTGATATTCAGAATTTTCTGATAAATCTCCAAGTTCCCTTGCTTCTTTAATTCTCTCTGCAATATCAAACATGAGCTTTTGTTTTAAAGTTTCAAGTTCTTTTTTTAACTTTTCATAACCTTCTTTTGTTAAAAAAATTGTTTCTTTTGCCATTTCAGCACCTCCAAACTCTATTTTATTTATTATCATCTTTTAATTCTCTTACTACTTCAAGAAACTGATCTATTTCCCTAAAATCTTTATAAACTGAAGCAAATCTAACATATGCAACTTCATTTAATTTTTTCAACTGTTCCATCACAAGTTGACCAATCTCCGTGCTTGAAACTTCCAGGTTTCCCGATTTCTGCAACTTATTCACTATACTATCAACAGCTTTTTCCATTTCATCTAATGTAACAGGAGTTTTTTCACATGCTTTCATAATTCCAGTTAATATTTTTTCTCGATTGAATTTTTCCCTTCTGCCATCCTTCTTAACAACAAATATTGGTCCGAATTCATATCTCTCATAAGTTGTAAATCTACCTTTACAATTCAAGCATTCTCTTCTTCTTCTTACAGTAAACCCTGATGAATCGAGCCTAGAATCAAGTACTCTGGTTTCTTCAAAACCACAAAATGGACATTTCATGATTTTTCACTCCGTTTTGTTTCAATATTTTCAAAAATTTTTCTTATCTTTTTAAAACGGTTATATACCATAGTTTTAGTGAGTGGTGGATCAAACAATTTGCCTAAATCAGATAAGCTTAAATCTTCATTTTCAAGTCTAGCAAGGGCAATATTTCGTAAATCCTCAGGTAGTATCTCTAAACCATATTTTTCGGCAATTGTCCTTATAAGTTTAATTTGTTTTGCGTTACTTTCACCAACCTTTTTAGCATTTGCACTTAAAAAATTCATTGATCTATTGAAGTCACCCTTTATTTCCCTTGAACTAACTATTTTTTCCATTTTATCTGCGGCTCGCTGAGCCCCCATAAAATAAAGTATTTCAATAATATCTCGAGATTTTTTTAAATAATACCTATAATTATAATTAAGTTTTACAATTCGCCCTTTAACACCTAAAATATCCTTAAGCTGTTTATCAACAATTTGTAATAATTCCTCGCTATGAGATACTATTTCAAAGTGATAACTCTTAATTGGATCAGTTAAAGAACCACTTGTCACAAAAACTCCTCTTAAAAAAGCTGAAAAATAACTGATATCATTAAAAATATAATTTGGTACTTCGATCGGTGATATTGATAGTTTTTCAAGAATAGAAATAGGAATAAAAATTTGTACTCTTTTTCTTTTCAACCTATTTCGTATCATTGTAAGTCTCTTTTTATCTACACCAATAGTGCTTAAAAGATTCATAATTCTTCTTGCAGCAGGTATAAAACCTACTTCTAAGTTTATAAAAATATCATTTGATGTTCTTGTAATAATACCTCTAGCTTTTAAAAATCCTGAAATTTCAGACTTTGCTTCATCTATTGAATTGATATCTAGCTGACACAATTCACCTTTTACATCTTCAGAAAAGGTATATAACATTTTCTCACCTAATTACACTCATAATTAAACTTGCTAACTTCAATGGATCATGCCTTATTTTTTGCCTTCCATCTTTATCTATAATTATTTCAACTAAATTCTCTTTTATAATTCTTTGATCATCTAAATCAATTTTTACAGGTTCTGCTAATTCTCTTTTATAACTTTCCAAAATTTCTTCAGGTAAAATCGATTTATTAGCAATAATATAATCTAATCGTCGCCCAAGATATTTTTCGATAACTTTTACATGATCTGATAACAAAAACTTATATGACTCACTTGCTTGAGTCATAATGTTAGAAACATATATTAAAATCGCATTTGTGTTATTTTCAACAGTTTCAACAAAACCTTGTACTAAAATATTTGAAATAATACTTGTATATAAACTCCCAGGGCCAAAGATTATTACATCTGCTTTTTGTAAAGCTTTTTTTGCATCATCAAATATTATAACATCACTCTTATCTAAGTAAACATTTTTAATTTTTTTACCAATCACTTTCTGTATCTGACTTTCGCCTATTGCTTTAGTACCATCTTCATAAATTGCTACAATTCTTACTAAGTCTTCAGAAACAGGAATTACCTGACCTTTTATTGCTAAAACTTGAGAAGCAAGTTCAATAGCTTTTGAAAAACTTCCAGTAATCTTAGTTAGAGCAGTTAAAATTATATTTCCTACAGTATGACCAGAAAGAAATCCATCCGAAAATCTAAAATTAAAAAGATTACCTAAAATCTTTTCATCTTTAGCTAAGGCTACTAAGTTATTTCTTACATCACCAGGAGGAGGAACTAAATATTCAGTACGTAATATTCCTGAACTTCCTCCTTCATCTGTTACAGTTACAATAGCACTAATATCTATTTCATCAAAAAATTTCAACCCACGCAGTAATGTAGAAATTCCTGTACCACCACCAACAGCTACAATATTCACTTACTTCACATCCCGATGTTCGATATTAACATTATATTTTTCAGAGAATTTTTTCCCCAATTCTTCTGCAAAAAAAACAGACCTATGTTGGCCTCCTGTACATCCTATACCTATATTTAATTCCATTCTACCTTCATTTTCGTATCTTTTGATTGAAAAGTCTATTATTTTTTCCAAAAATTCCATAAAAGTTTCCACACCTTCAGTATTATACATAAATTCCTTCACTTCTTTATCTTTACCTGTTTTATTTTTTAAATCTCTCACATAAAAAGGATTAGGAAAAAATCTAACATCAAAAACAAAATCCACATCCAAAGGTATACCATATTTGAATCCAAAACTAACTATTCTAAGGGAAAATCTATATGTTAAACCTTCTAAAATCTTTTTTAATTTTTCCCTTAATTGATGAGGATTTAAATTAGAAGTATCAATTACAACATCAGAAATTTCTAATATTGGAGACAAATATTTTTTTTCTTCATCAATAGCTTTTTCTAAAGAAAATTTTTCTTTCAAAAGAGGATGATTCCTTCTAGTTAAAGCAAACCTGTTAATTAAAATTTCTTTTTTTGCAGTAAGAAAAATTATCTGCAAAACCTTATTATATTTTTCCTTTAAAGATTTAACAACGCTTTCTAATTTATCCAACTCACCACTTCTAACATCTATCACCAGAGCTAAATTTTCAATATTTATAGATAAAACCGGCAATAACTTATCAATTAATGCCGGCGGAAAATTATCTATACAATAAAACCCCAAATCTTCGAGTAAACCTAAAGCAGTAGATTTACCCGCTCCTGACATTCCAGTTAGCAATATTAGCTTTTTCACTGTTACCCACCTTTAAACGTTCTACCTTTAATTTGTGTACAACATGAGGCACTCTAAAATTAATCCTTTTTAGCTTTCTCTCAAAATCTTTTATATCACCAGTAACATAGAATTCAACAAATGGCCTACGGCTTTTATCAACCGCTATTTCTTTTGATAATTCTTCTGCTGGATCTATGATCTTCACATTTGGTAGAACCCTAGATATAATTCCTTTTAAAAATGGAAAGTGAGTACAACCTAAAATCAACTCTTCGATATTCGTTTTTTTGAAAGAATTTAAATAAAAATTAGCAATTGCTTCGACCATTCTTCCATAAAAGATGCCTTCTTCTACCAGTGAAACAAAAAGTTGTGCTGATTTCTGATAAACTCTTTTATCAAGTTTTTCAAGTTGTTTCTTATATGTTTCATTCTTTATTGTAACATTTGTGCCAATTACACCTACATTCTTAGATTTACTAGCACAAACTCCAGCCTTCACAATGCTATGATATTTTATATCAAATTTTAAACCTTTTTCAATTATTATAGAATCAGTGGTATTACATGCGGCAAAAATTTCGTCAACATTTTTATGTTCGAAAAATTTCATAAATTGAAAAACAAAACTCTCCAACATTTCTGGAGTTTTAATACCATATGGTGCTCTATCTGTGTCAGCAATATAAATATAATGAGCACCGTTTAAATATGTAAGCTTTTTCAGAACTGAAATTCCACCTATTCCAGAATCAAATAGTCCTATCTTCAATTTCTGAGCCTCCAGCAGCAAGACTTTTTAATTTTTCCAATAAATGTTCAATCAAAGCTTGATTTTTATATTCATTTTCTAGTAATTCACAAATAATAGCAAGAAATCTCTCATCAATCGATGAAAGATAACTATATTTATTATTCAATTGTTCAAGTTTTTCCTCTATAAAATCTAAAACATCATTACTGGAGTCACTTTCTACTACAAATTTACGTAACCCTAGATTAAATATTTTCTTCGCCATTATTTATCTCAGAAACCGTACCTAATAGATTTTTAACTTTTCCTAATAAGTTTTCTATTGTGCCTTCATTTTGTCTTAAAAGCTCTTCTAATTCTCTTTTTTCACGTTCCAATTGATTTGCTCGTTCAATTGTAGCATTTAATTCTTTCCATAATTCTTTGTTTTCTTTCTTTAATTCTTCATATTTCCTCAATAATTCCTCAATAACATTCTCTAATTCCCTAATTTTTTCTTCCATTTTTATCCCCCTCCATTTATAATGAAATTGGTTAAATTCTCAATAAAATTAACAAATGGACTCATTATTAATGGAAGAATCCATATTATTAATAAACCCAACATAAAGAGTATACCATAAACTTCATATTTTAGATACCATTCTATATATTCATCAGGTAAGAATGCTCCTAAAAAACGAGAGCCATCTAATGGTGGAATAGGAAACATTGAAAAAATCGCATAAGTTAAACTCCATTTTGTGGCTTTATAAAAAATTAAGTAAAAATAAGTGTCCTTCAAATACTTGCTAATTATACCATAAATTACAAATAATATTATACCAAAAATTGGACCGATAATTGAAACAAGTATTAGTTTTTTTCTAGATTTTTTTGATTTTATAAGTGTAGTAGGAACTGGGCGAGACCAACCAAAATCAAATAGTATAAAGGTAATTGTGCCAATTGGATCTAAATGAACAAACGGATTTAATGAAAGTCTGCCTAACTTTTTAGGAGTCAAATCTCCTAACTTTGTAATGACAAAAGCTTTAAGATATTCTCTTGGTAAAACAACCAAAATAACAGACAAAAATCCTAAAAAAATATTACTCAAAATTGTCATAAATGTTTTCTATAACCTCTCTTTCCTTTATTCTTTTTGCAATATGTTTCAATTTCTGTATTAATTCACTATCCATTCCATGTTTCCACCAAAAAGGAAGAACTGTATTATTGAGTAAGACCGGATCTTCCCTTCCTGTTAATTTTCCTTCATTAATTAAATTTATCCAGTCATCTGTACCTACAATCGGAGTAAACTCATTAATCGAAAAACCTATTCCTTCATTTTTACAAACTTTCATTGCCTCTATAACATCTGAAGGTTTTTGTCCTGGTATATTTACCATTATATAAGCAGATACTTCTTCTTCAGTAAAACCATATTTTCTCAAAATTCTCGAAGCCCTTATTAAATCCTCATCTCGAACTTTCCCACCTGTTTTTAATTGGAGCTCTCCAGTGGTCTCATACCCAAGTTTAATAGTTTTGAAATTTGCTTCTTTCATAAGTTCTGCAGTTTTTTCAGTTATCAATTTTGCATGAATACCATTAGGTAAATGAAAATTCAATTTTAAGTTTCTTTTTATAATCTCTTTCAATATAACATGAAAATGTTTTTCTGCGTTTACCAAAATTGCATCATCAAAGAAAACAACATTTTCTATATTAAACATTTCTACATACTTTTCTATTGAGTCAACAACCTTTTCTGGAGTTCTAAATCTTATCCCATTCCATATTCTATGAGCAATACAATAAGAACATTTGTATGGACACCCCAATGTAGTTATAAAAACTAAGTATCCTAAATTATTATATAACTCATATGCAGGATCAAGATTTTCAAACCAATTTATAAATTTCTTTTCAAAACTCTTGTCAAAAATATTCTCTAAAATTTTTGGTATTCTATTCAAGTCACTTCCACTAAAAATATACACACCAGTCTGGTTAGCATGAGAAGGAAGATTACGTACGTAAAAACCTCCAAAAATAATAGGAACTTTTGAACCATAGAAATCTTTTAAAAATTTTATTGTATCCCAGTAACCTGGATACCAGTAAGTAAGTGTTGATGTAACAAAAATAACATCAACATTACCAATTTCTCTTAATTTATCTTCAAAAAACTTTTCTGGTGCACCATACCTTTTATATTTTCTAGGAACAAAAGACAAAATATCCGGTTTTTTAATTTCTTTATGTGGGAACTTTCCTGTATTATAAAATTTATCTTTTGGTACATTTACATAATTTTTTATTTCATTATCATGGCGATTCATTAAATCAATTAAAAAAACTTCAAATCCAATTTGTTTTAAATACGAACCTACGTACAACAACCCTAAAGGTTTTAACCAAAAATCATATGCTGCAAAATCTTCTATCCACGGGTTAACTAGTAAGGCTTTCATAAAAATAATAAATCCCCCTAAGTCCTAAATTATAATCGAAAATTACATCTTCAATTACATTTTGATTTTCTATAAGTCTTGCTTGCCCTCCTGTAAATATTAATGGGATTTCTTCAATTCGCATTTGTTCTTTTATTTTTTCAACAATATATTTTATTCCTCCTAAAGTAGCATTAATAGTACCAATTCTTATATTACTTTCCGTGTCTTTACCTATAAACGAATCCGAAAGTTTTATCTCAACCATTGGCAACTTAGCAGTACCTTTAAAAAGAGAATTTACTAACATTGAAAAACCCGGAATTATAACTCCACCTTCGTACTTTCCATCTATTAAAACTTCAATTGTAATTGCGGTTCCAAAATCCACGACTAATGCACTTTTTCCATAATCGTAGTAGGCAGCTATGACATCGGCTACCCTGTCAGCACCTATTTCATCAGGTGTCTTCACATTCCAAAGTATTTTTGTAAATTTTGAAGCTTCTACAAATATTGCATCAGTACCTACATATTTTTGAGCAAAAAAAGTCAAAATATGATTTACATTTGGCACTACCGAAGATACAACTACTTTATTAAAAGTTGTATTATATAGATTTTTTAAGAAAACAAAAAGTTCATCTTCGGTCTGTAGTAATTTTGTAGAAATTCTTTTTGTATCAAATTTTTTTCCATCTTTAGTTAAGGCTATTGTTGTATGAGTATTTCCAACATCCAATAACAAATACAAATTACCACCTCGTTGTTAATAACGTTTGAATTTTTGGAAGGATATCATATTTTTTTAATAATTCTCTAACATCTTCTGTGACATATACCCTTACAATCTGAATCAAATTGTTACTCATCAAATTATAAGCTGGATATTGTTTTACATATTCATCAAAGGTAAGCACATTATTTTTCCACGTATCAAAAATAAAAATATTACTCTTTAGAAATTCTTCTGGATGTACAAGTGAAAGTTTGTATGGAGTATCTACTTTGAAAATTTCATCAAAATTAGATAAAATCATAGATAATTTTTCTCTATCAGATTCTTCACATCTATCGATTGCTCGTTCAAGTTTAAGTCTAATTTTTTGCAAAATATCCATTGCAAAACCTTGACTAGCAACAGAAGGATCAATTCCTTCTACTGAAAAAGGTGTTTCTAATATTGATTTCCATAAATCTCTCTTTTTTAACCTTTCCACTATTTCATATGCCATTACAATATCTAATTCTAATGGTTGTAAATCTATTTTGTAATCTAAAATATCTTTTTTGGTTAATTCAAAAGAGTCAATAGTATATTCATTCACTATTTGATTAAACAAAATTTCAATTTCACTTATAATTTTTTGATCAGTTAACTCCATAAATGATTCTAAATTTTCAACTCGTTCTTTTAATTTTAATGGTTTATATGCCAAATCTAACAATTCTTGAATCATTAAATCTGCAGCACGAGATGTTTTGTGAAAATATACATTCTTATACATCATAAATCTTCCAAAAAGTATAGTGTATATTTCATCAATTACTTTTATGTTATAAGCTAAATAATCTTTACCATTCTTACTTACAATTAAAGAATTCCTAATCAATCTATCCAATGAACCAGTACCAAAACCTCTTGTACCAGCAAAATAAGAATCTCTTAAAACAAAATCCATTCGATCTGCTCCCAAAGGGCCTTGAATAATTGCAAAATCAATTGTTCCTTCATCTTCACCATTAAAAATTTCTATTACTCTTTTCATTACTTCTCTAAAATCATCAATTATATTATCGGAACATTCTCCTAAAACCATTTCTAAATCATCACAAACAGCCTTTTTTAAATTACTAGGAGATTTCTCATATACTTCGTACATTTTTTCAGGCATATATTCAAGTAATATTTTTTCTCTATATTCATCATGACCATCATCGAGCCCCATTCTCTTGTAAACAACCTCATCAAATTGATGGCTAAAAGGGCCATGACCAATATCATGCAATAATCCTGCTAATCTTAATATTCTTATTCGTTCAGGAGAATCAAAAAGATGTTCTGCATACATTCCAGCTATATGCATAACACCTAAGGAATGTGAAAATCTAGTATGAGTTGCTCCAGGATAAACATACTCTGCTCCAACAAGTTGCGATAAATATCTTAATCTTTGCATTGCTTTTGTATCAGAAGCAATTATTTCCAATGGGTACATGAAAATTTCAGAATGAACAGGATCTCGAGAAACTTTATAATACATATTTTCACTCCTTTTCTAATTACCTTCGGCCATTTTCTTAAAAATGAATTCTACGACTACATCTATGGCTTTTTCATTAAATCCGCCTCTTGGAATAATTAGATCTGCATATTTTTTTGTTGGTTCAACATATGCATCATGCATTGGTTTAACAAGATTTAAATATTGATTTATAACACTCTCTATTGTTCTACCTCTTTCCTTTATATCTCTTTCAAGTCTTCTAATAAATCTCACATCATTTTCAGCATCAACAAAAATAGATAAATCATAGTATTTTCTTAATTCTTCATAATACAACGCAAAAATTCCCTCGACAATTATCACTGGTTTAGGAGACAATTCTATATAATTACCAGTTCTAGTATATTGTGCAAAATCATATTCAGGAAGTTGAATTTTTTTATTGTTAACTAAATCGTTTAAATGATTAACCATCAAAGAATGCTCTATCATATCTGGGTGGTCATAATTGTATTTTTTTCTTTCTTCTAAAGGCACATGACTCATATCTCTATAATAGTTATCCATAGGTAATATGACACAATTTTCTTTACCAATAATCTCATTTATTTTATTCGCCACTGTTGTTTTCCCAGAACCTGTACCTCCACCAATACCTATTACAAACATCTTTACCTCCCGTTTTTTAAAAATAATTTTCCATTCTTTTCATATAAAAATTTATCAAGTGCTAAATGCAAAATATATCCTATTGTTGATATTATACCAAGAAAAAGAGCATTTTTCACAATGTGAAATAAACTATAATATCCTCCAAAAACAAACAAGCCATAAATAAAACTACTCCAAATTGAATGTAAAGGCCCTCTGTGCTTTGGAGTAATTATTTCAAATAACCTTCCAGCTAAAAGCCCAACTAATAATGCGTCAAAAGCTTTCATTGAAAATGAATAAAATAAAGTATCTAAATTTAAAAGTCGAATTATATACCCTCTTGTAAATTCAAAATAGAATATAATTGAAACAAAAAAATATTTAAATACTTTACGAAGCAAAGAGTGAATATGATCTATGTCAGGCAAATCTGCTGAAATCCAAAAAAACAAAAATCCAATTCCAATAATTTTTTTATGTGGTAAAGGATAATCAAAAAATTTCGAAAAAAATTCATACATTACAACAATTATTGGATAAACAAAAACAGCTACATTTACATGTGTATTGAAATTAGGCACATTATTTTCACCTCAAACTTTTAATAAAATCTTTTAAAAGGAATTTATGTTCATCACTTATACTTAAGCTGTCTATATTTGCTATAGATTTTTCAAACAAAACATTCATTTTTTCAATGGCTTTTTCTAATACTCCACTACTTTTAATATTATCAAGTAAAATATTTAATTCTTCATCACTTTTATTTTTTTTCTTCAATAAGTTATAAAAGTCTTCTCCAAAATTTCCTAAATCAATCAATGAAGTAAATTTCCCTTCTTGTAAATCAGAAGTAAGTGTTTTACCAGATTTTTCATCAAACGTACTTACAATATCATCTCTTATTTGAAATGCTATTCCTGCTGGAATAAAAGCATTTTTGATTTTTTCTTCTTCACCTTTTTTATTAGAATTGGAAATTAAATATCCTAAATAAAATGGGAAATAAAATGAATAGTAAGCAGTCTTTAATTCGGCAATTTTAAAGGAAGTATTTTTAGAAGGATATTCTTTTCTAGAAGAATTCAGGCTGTCAAGTAATTGACCATAGGCAGTTTTAATATAACACTCTGAAAAAGAATCTAAAAATTGCGAAAGATTTGGTATTTTGATTTTTGACAGAGTTTTTAAAACATAAAACATCAAAAGATCTCCCAAAATTATTGACAAATCTTCACCTATCTTTTCATTATTAACAATTTTTGAATATTTTTCATTTAGAATAACGTGCAATGTAGGTTTTCCTCTTCTTAAAGTGGCACGATCCATAATATCATCATGTATTAATAAAAATGCATGCATTATCTCAAGGGAGGCTGCTATAAGGTATAAATCTTCATTGGAAATAACACTTTTTTCTTTATATGCTTCAAAGCCTAAAATAAACAAAAGAGGCCTTATTCTTTTCCCTGGCCTTAAAGTAAAAGATTTTGCTTCACTTATTAAATACTCAAATTCTTTATCGACATCGCTCAACTGTTCATCAAAAATTTGCTGAATTTTAGAATTTATTTTTTCCAAATGAAAATTTTTAAATTCTTTAAAATTCATCAAATCACCCTAAATAATTATTAATATTTTCACCAACTAAATTCATAAGAATTTCATAATACATTGAATTTTTCATTACAATTTGAGATAACGCTTTTTTTATTATCTCAAGATCTTCTCCTTTAAATTCATTACTTTCAATTGCCTGAACTAAATCTTTTACGACTTCAGGCCTATCAATATATGAAAGAGCCATGGCAGCTTGTGCTCCAAGTTTTTTTCTTTCTTCATCTTCCAATAAAAAGTATCTTAAAATGTCATAAACTTTATCACCTTCGCCAAGTTTAGCAAGAGCCTCATAAATAACCAGTTCAGCTTCTTCCCAACTATATAAAGAAAGAATATTATACAAAGATTTTACTATACTTTTTTCACCAAAATCAGCAAGTAAATCTACAATATAAAGTAAAGTAATATCATTTTTATTTCTTTCTTCAACTCTTCGTTCAAATTCTTTCAAAAGAGCTTTCTTTGCATCTTCGCCAAGTTTAAATAAAGCTTCAGATGCTATCTCCCTTACTTCAGGGTCTTCATCTTCAAGAAGTTTAATTAATTCTGGAATTGCATTAGCTCCTTTTTCTTCTACAATTCGATTTATTAATTCATTTCTTTCCATAATAATCCTCCCCTTATTTTCTCAAGTTTATTATAACACCAAATTTTATTTCTATGAAATAATTTATTATTCCTGATGGAAAACTATTAAAAATTCCTATGATATAATAAATTATGAAAAATAAATAAGAGGTGATGCAATGAATCCAAACGCTGGTTTTAGAAAATATGTAGTTATTGCTGGAAGAAGAAATGTTGGAAAATCATCTTTTCTAAACGCCTTAATAGGTCAGAATATCTCAATTGTTAGTAATATTGCTGGAACAACAACTGATCCAGTATTTAAAACTATGGAACTCCATCCTGTCGGGCCTGTAACGTTTGTCGACACACCAGGGCTGGATGATATTGGAGAATTGGGTTTAAAAAGAATTGAAAAAGCAAAAAAAGTATTATATCGAGCTGATGCTGGAATTTTATTAGTTGATTCAAAGCCAACTATTTTTGAAGAAAATATTGTTAAAATTTTCACTAATCTTGAAATTCCCTTTTTAATAATAATTAATAAAACAGATATTTTAGGAAAAAAAGTAAAAGAAATAAAAGAATCTTATTATAAGTTCAATGTTCCCATTTTGGAAGTTTCATCAAAAGAAAAGACTGGATTTGAAAATATTGGTGCTGAGTTGCATAAGATTATACCGAGTGATGAAGAAATTCCTTTTTTATCAGATTTAATTGATGGAGGAGATTTAGTAATTCTTGTAGTACCAATTGATTTAGGTGCTCCAAAAGGTAGATTAATAATGCCTCAAGTTCATGCTATTAGGGAAGGGCTTGATAGTGAAGCTCTTGTTCTTGTAGTAAAAGAACGTGAACTGAGATATGCCATTGAAAATATTGGAATGAAACCAAAGCTTGTTGTAACTGATTCACAAAGTGTTATGAAAGTTGCTTCTGATGTTCCTGAAGATATAAACTTAACAACTTTTTCTATATTGGAATCTAGGTACAGAGGAGATCTAAATTATTTTATTGAAAGTGTGAAATATATCGAAAATTTAAAAGATGGAGATAAAGTTATTATTATGGAAGGTTGTACCCATAGACCTTTAACTGAAGATATAGGAAGAATTAAAATTCCAAGATGGTTAACAAATCATACAGGCGCGTCTTTAGAATTTAAAGTTTGGGCTGGTGTTGACATGCCAGAACTTTCAGAAATTGAAGATGCGAAACTTATCATACATTGTGGTGGATGTGTGATGAACAGAAATTCTATGATGCGCAGAGTTAGAATGTTCAAAAGATTAGAAATTCCAATGACTAATTACGGTGTAGTTATTTCATACCTCCACGGTGTATTAGAAAGAGCTATTAAACCTTTACTTTAAGGAAGTGAAAAAATGAGAAAAGAAAAAGACTTTTTAGGAGAAAAAGAAATTCCAAATGACCATCTTTATGGAATTAGTTCATTAAGAGCTCTTGAAATCTTTCCAAAAACTGGAGAAACATTTGATGAAAAATTCATTTGGGCTTATTTTATGATAAAAAAAGCTGCTGCATTTCTTAATAAAGAATTAGGATATTTAGATAAAAATATAGCTGAAGCAATAATAGCCGCTGCTGATAAATGGGAAGAACTTAAACATTTTATTATTGTTGACCCACTTTCAGGAGGTGCAGGAACCTCAGTAAACATGAATGTAAACGAAGTAATTGCTAATAAAGCTTCGTTATTATTAGGAAAAGAAATTGGATTTGTTAAACCAATTGAACATGTTAATATGCATCAATCTACAAATGATACATTTGTAACAGCCGGAAAAATAGCTATAATAGCCCGATTAAGAGAGTTAATAGATAGCATAATAAAATTACAGAATATAATACAACAAAAAGAACATGAATTTTATAAGATAAGAAAAATAGGAAGAACCCAACTTATGGATGGTCCACCTATAATGCTTGGTCAGGAATTTGGAGCATGGGCCGATGCTCTTTCAAGAGATAGATGGAGGTTAAATAAAGTTGAAGAAAGAATTAGATCAGTAAATATTGGCGGTACTGCTATTGGAACTGGTATAGGTGCACCAAAAGAATATATTCTAAAAATTGTAGATATAGTTAGGCAATTTACGAAAATCAAGGTGGCAAAAGCTGAAAATTTAATCGATGCAACACAAAATTTAGATGTCTTTTCTGAAGTTCATGGACTTTTGAAATCTTTGGCAGTTAATATTTACAAAATTTCTAATGATATAAGGCTACTCTCAAGTGGCCCTAATGGCGGAATCGGAGAACTAATTATTCCTCCAGTTCAAATTGGAAGTTCTATTATGCCTGGAAAAATAAATCCGGTAGTTCCTGAATATGCAATGCAGCTTTCATTAACTGTTTTTGCTCACGATAGCTTAATAAACAACGCATGTTCTCAGGGAAATCTTGAACTAAATCAATTTTCTCCTGTTATTGTCCATTATACCTTAAAATCTTTAAAATTTCTTAAAAATGCTTGTTTTTCACTTTCTGATTATATAAGTAAAATAAAAGCTAATGAGAAAAAGTGTTTAGAAAATTTGGAAAAATCTATTTCTAATCTTACCCCTTTAATTAATCTTTTTGGGTATGAAAAAGTAGCTAAAGCTGTTAAAGAAGCAAATTATGATTTATTCAAAGCTATTGAAATACTTTCTAAGGAAAATAACTTTTCTAAAGAAGAAATATTAAAACAAATAAATCCTAATAACCTAACTAAACTTGGTTTCTGAGGTGAGAAAATGAAAATAAATTTTGTTGGTGGAATAAGATATTTAATTGGGAAAAAAGAACTCGAAGTGGATTTTGGTACATTAGATGATATTTTTAATTCCATTAGTACCAAAATTGGGAAAAAAATTGAATTTATTCTTGAAAAAGAAACAAACAAAACTTTTATTATATTGAAAGAAAACGGTAAAGAAATGCGATTTTCTGTAGTTATACACAACAATGGAGAAAATATTCTAAAAAAAGAAAAACTTGAAGATGGTGAATTATCAATTATTATGCCAGTAGGTGGTGGATAATGCTTGATATTTCAAGACATATTAATCTTGTAAAAAATATATTAGATAAACTCAATTATTCGCGTATTTTAGTTGTAGGGGCTGGTGGTCTAGGAACCGTTGTGTTGGAAAATCTTGTGCGTTTAGGCTTTAAAAATATTATTATCTATGATTACAAAGAAATAGATCCTCCTGATTTAAACAGACAAATTTTATACGATAGCGAAGATATAGGTAAAATAAAAGTATCCATTTCAAAGGAAAAACTTCTAAATATTAATCCTTTATGTAATATAGAAGTTTTTAATGAACAAATAAATAAAAATACTAATTTCGATCAAGAAATTGATTTAATTTTTGACTGTGTTGATAACATTGAAACAAAATTTATTCTTGACGAAATAGCTCAAAAATTTAAAATACCTTTAATTCATGCTGCAGTTGAAGAATTTAGAGGACAAATAACAGTAATCTATCCAGGAAAAACAAAAACTTTGAGAGATATATTTCTTGGATATACTTCTCGCCAGTGTATACAAGTTTTACCTCCTTCAGTTTTTATCGCAGCATCACTTCAGGTATCTGAAGCCATTAAGATTCTTAGTAATGATTTTGAAAACTCCCTAATTAATAAAATTCTATTCTTTGACATTTTGCATAATGAATTTGAAATTATAAATTTATAATATTGTTACTTTGTTTACTAAATCTTAAGTTATTTTTGTTTGTTTTAGTGTTATATTTATATAGAACACTATAACACAGGGGGTGATTTTTATGAAAATTAGTTCTTTTGAACACTTAAATGCCGTACTTTTACTGATAATAATTGGACTTTTGATACTTTTCATTCCATCTTTTCCTATAAAAATTATTCTTTCAGTTGTTGGAATAATTTATTTCTCTATAAAATTCATTAAAAAAGGAAAGGTTGGTTTCATAATTTTATTTTTGATAATTGTCTTACCTTTAATCTCATTACAAAACTATATGAACACTGAAAAAACTAGTAATATATTTTCTGATTTTTTCAATAATAATTTTTTCTTTTACAACATAGGTTCAAAGAAAATTTTGCCTAATTATGAAATAGCTTCTAAAAAAAATCTTATAATGGACATAAAAGGAGGACTTGAAATCAAATTTATCGAAGGTAATAAAATTAATTTAAGCGATACCCTGGAAATAAACAACGTCGATGAAGAAACAATTAGAATTTCTGGTGGTAAAAAAACAGAAACTTATGTTATTGAAATTGGAAAAGAACATATTTCTAATTTGACAATTGATTCGATATCTCTTAATTTTTACTCTGAAATTGCTAATAACTTAAATACTTTGAAAATAGATGCTGTTTCAATTAATATTTTTGGGAATTTTAAAGTTAATACCTTAGAAATAAACGGAACCTCAATTAATCTTAAAACAAATCAATTATATTTCGATTATTTATACGTTAATGGTACTTCAATAGGATTTGATGGAAATTTTCAAGGTGAAACAATTGAAATTAATGGTACTTCCATTATTGTAAAAGGAATTCTATCATCTAAATTATTAAATATTGATGGTACTAGTATTACTTTAAATATTTCATTGAGACAAAATGTTGAAACTGATATTGATGGAACTAGTATAAATGGAACAATAACATATCTAGACACAATAGAAAGAAAGCTCTATGTAGATGGAACATCTGGAACTTTAACTGTTAGAAATTTTGAAAAAACTAAAATATCAACAAAAGGAATCAAACTAAATTTGGAGTGATAATAATGTTAAGACAAGTTGATAAACACTCGGGGATACCTGTTTATATCCAAATTCTTAATATGATTAAATCTGAAATTATTCTGGGAAAACTTAAACCTGGAGATCAAATACCTACTGTTAGAGAGTTAAAAGAAATTTTTGATGTTAATTTAAATACTGTTTTAAAAGCTTTAGAAAAATTAAAAAACGAGGGTTATCTGGAATCTCGTCCGGGAATTGGATATTTTGTAAATAAATCAATTTCCATTAATAAAAATGTTTTAGATGATATCAAAAATTGTGTATCAAAATTAAAGTCCTCAAATATTGATTTGTACACGTTTTTTATTATTCTTGAGGAGGTGTGGAATAATGAACTTAAATAAACTTGAAGTTTTGTGGTTCAAAATTCTAAAAGAAAAAACCGGTTCTTTGTTTATATTTATTTTTCTTTTAATTATTCCTTTTAATTTTTTTAAATTACTATCAATATTTTTTATTTCCAATATTATATTTCCTTCAGATGTAAAACAAAATAAAGATAAATTTCTTTATTATTTGCCCTTTTCAAAAAAAGAAGTTGTGGTCTATGTTTATCTACTACTTACTGCTATTGTATTAATAACTTATTTTCTGGTTATGCCTATAGTCTCTACTTCTTACTTTTCATTTTTTAGTAGGTTATGGTATCTAATTAATTTTCAAACCTTAATCTTTTCGATTGCTTTAATAGCAGTATCATTTAAACTTGATAACATCGGTATTAGTATTGTATACATCATTTTAGATTCTCTTTTTTCGTCACTTGGTAGCACAAAACTTGGAAATACATTTAATCCATATATATTTATTAGTGTTTTAAGGCAAGGTAATAAATTCCTAACCTCAGTTTTTGCCTTTTTAATTTTATTACTAGCTATAAGATTGTACTCAAGGAGTGATAAATATGTTAAAAATTGAAAAACTTAAAAAAAGTTTTGGTAATAAAATTGTTTTAACAGATGTAAGCTTTGAAATTAATTACAATGAAATCTTGGCATTGGTTGGGCCTAATGGAGCAGGAAAGACAACAACAATAAATTGTATATGTGAAGTGGTTGAAAAAGATTCAGGAAAAATTTTATTTGAAAATAACACTATTAATACAAAAATCAAAGAATATATAGCAGTATTACCTGAAGAAAGAAATATGTTTCAAATTTTAACTGGAAATGATTATCGAAAAATATGGTCAAAACTTTATCCTAATTGGAACGAAGAAATTTTTGAAAAATTAATAAGAAAATATAACCTTAATTTATCAGAAAGAATCGAAAATTATTCCATTGGTATGAAAACCTTATTTTTAGTTTCTTTAGTAATTTCATCTGGAAGCAAAATTCTACTACTAGATGAGCCAACACAGCATTTAGATCCTACTGTCCGAGTTGAAATAATGAAACTTATTAGAGATTATTCGGATTTAGGGAATATAATACTAGTTAGTTCTCACGAAATTTTTGAAATAGAAGAATATGCAGATAAGATTGCAATAATAAAAAATGGCAGCATTTTGTTTTCAGATTATATTGATAATGCAAAAGAATCTCATAGAATTATTGAATCTGAAAAAATATCATCAAATTATGAAATTATAGGTCTTATTGGAAATAAAATATTAGTAAAAACAAATGAAGATATTGGAAGATTTCCTAAGTTAAATGAAATTGTTGTAGGGTACTTGAAAGGAAAAGAAACAGATAATATATTTGAATAAAAAGAAAATATATATAAACATCCCCCTTAAATGTTCATCAAACCATGGGGGATGTTTTATACTAAAATTTTGAAATTTCTATTTTACAAACTTTAAATAAGATCTTTTATATTCATTTGCTCTACTTTTTTGGGCTCAATTATATCTTTTGTAGAAGTCATAATAACAACAATACCAGGACCATGACCAGTTTGTACACAATTAGAATGAACTACAACTCCAATAGAAACTGCTCCTTGACGAAATCCACCTACTCCAAAGCCACTATAATGATCTTTTATTGCAACAATATCTCCTATTTTTATTTTATCAATACCTAGTCTTTTTATTTCTTCCATATCATGGGTATTTATATCATAGTCAGTTCCTGCTGGATTTGAAGAACCAATACCAGAACCAGTTAAGTGGGCGGGAATTTCAGCTGTAACAGGAACAATCAATTTCCCGTTTTTTTCTTCAATTGGTATCTTTTCAAACAATTCAGGATCAATATTAAAAAGTTTTATGTCTGGATAATCTACTAATTCAAGCCCTTGCCCCCAAGCTTTAATTTGTATCTTAACCCCCACTTTTAATTTTTCTTTTTCAGGAAAATATATAAGAATATGATTAATTCCACCATGTTTTCCTATCACAAAGCCTTTCATTCCTTTTGCATCTCCAGAAACAACCTCTGCTTCATTTCCTATACAAGCTAAAGTCATACAAGTTGTATTAAGTTTATCATCACTATTCTTAGTTGAAACATCTGGTTCTATATGATCCCCATGCATTTTAAAAGCATTATCTCCTAATCCAAAATTATATGTTATTCCACCAACACCAGGAAAATAAAAAGCATTTCCATCTCCATCAAGTACAGGTGTTCTAACAACAGGATGTGCTACTTCAACCATTAAGGAAAGTTTAACTACTTTTTCTTTATTCGTTATCACAGTTTCGCCTCCTTATATTCACTAAATGATATAGAGCAATCATCATTGAAGATTACAAAATTGTTGAAACTAAGATATACATTGGTGAATATATAATATTACACTGACACTTGTTCCTTCATGTTAACAATTATCTGTTTCAATGACTAACTAATTTTCTATATACTTTTCTAACTTTATTTTAACATACTATGTAAAATTGCGTTATAATTGTTATTTTTAAAAGCTTCTTCTTTCTAGAGTTTACTCAAATTTTTTCAATCTTGGTACATATTCATCAAGTAATAGTTATTTTGAAACTTAAGTTATTCAAGCATTTGGCCTAATTGGATATTTATTTGAAATGATTAATGTGCCTTTTACTCCAATGATTTTAGGTATTATTCTTGGCCCAAAGATAGAAAATAATCTAAGAGTAGGGCTTACCAAAACTGGTGGGAATTGGATGTCATTTGCTAATAGACCAATTTCTATTTCATATATAATTTTGATATTTTTAGTATTCTTTAGAGGAAATATTGTAAAGTTAGTAAAAAAACTTTTTTAGGGGGATTGTGCAATGGCAGATGTGAAAATTTATGAAAATGTCTTTGAAAACTTTTTAAGTAAACAATTAGATATTTCGCAAGGAAATTATCTGAAATATCTAATTTTATTGGAGAAACTGAAAAATTCTTAAATTACATTGATATTTATATCATCATAGAAGGTTGTGCAGTATTTTACTATGGAAAAGAATTAGTGTCAGAATTTAAAGTCTCAGAAGGTGAATACCGAGGAAAAGAAATTAAAAACCTAAAAATGGTTAAACTAGTGAAAAATACGGTGGTTACAATTCCAGCAAAGATCGCTCATAAAATGGATTACATGATAAAGTTAAACTAATAGTATTAAAGTTAAAACTAGATATTTAAGAGAAAATTTAATGAATCATACTAATAAAAATAATCTCGAAATCAAATATATAATAAGTTGTGAACTAAAATATTGAAATTTTTTCTTTGCTTTTACAAAATATTCCTGGCATTATTATTAACTTTCTTTCGCTTAAATTTTAATTCAAATTAATCGAATTTTTTATCATCTACTGCTGAAAAAATTTTTCTTTATCCTCAATTTTATTCAAGTAATCTTCTTCAATTAGTTTCTTAATACTCATTATATCTACTTTATCAATTTTCTTACTTTTATTTTCCAATTTATAAACATTAAAACTAGTATTTATTGCTTTGGATTCGTTTGGCCAATCGTTAAACTCTATAACCTTTAAGACATACCCTTCTGGTGGAATAAGGTAATCAAGTAATTTATTTGTTAAATCTTCATGATGAGTTGTTAAAATTACCTGACGTCTTCCAGTATAAGCAAGCTTTCTAAATAAAATTGCGGCAGGTATAATCTGTGACAAATCTAAACTTGTGGTAATATCGTCAAACATTATTACATCGTGATCAAGTTCTTTCTCAAAAAGAAGATTTGCAGCTACACCAAAAACTATATTTAATATAGCTTTTTGCCCGGTTGAAAGTTGCTCGTAAGATTCTTTGTTTGATGTTTTTAAAGTATAGTATCTATTTCCCCTTCTAGTTTTAATTTCCAATTTTAATGGTAAAATACTTCTAGGTAAATGAAATAATATTAAAAGAGTGTTTATTGTTTTTTCAATTTTATCCAATTCATTTTTAGGCAATTCAGTCATTACAGAATTAAAAATAGAGTCTTTTAATTCAACATTTAGTATCTTTTCAACTGCGTTTATTATACTCGATATTTCTTTTTCCTTTCCTTCAAACTTTGCTTTTTTTCTTAATTTTTCTTTTAATTCTTGCTCATAAGTTATTTGATTTTTTAAAAGTTCTATAAGACTTTTAAAGATAAACATATCATTATTTATTTTTAAATTCTCTTTTTCTAATATATCAGAAACAGTTTTTCCTATTACTAAATTCCTACCTTCAAAGTGAGTGTTAAACTTTCTTGTAAAATCAAGACCCTCTTTTAATGCATTTAAAATTCTTCTTTTCTGCGACATTATACCTTTTCTTAATTCCATTTTTTCTTCAACTTCTTCTTTCCAGTCCTTATATTCTCTTTCTAATTCATAAATATCTGTATAACTTACCCATTCAGTAACTTTTTTAGGAAGTAATTTTATATCAACAGTCTTTATTTTTTCTTTTATTTTTTTAAAATAACTTACTATATCTTCAAAACTACCTTCATAATTTTCCAAATTAAAAACAAAAAATAATTCGAGCAATTTTTCATATTCTTTTTCTAATTCTTTTATTTCTTTATCTAAAAGTTTTATTTCATTTAAGACTTTTTCGAATATTTTTTCATCAAAGAAAAATAAATTTTTCTCATGTATATACTCCGATTGTAAAATTTCCTTAAAATCATCAACAGTTTGAACTTTAATCACTGTTTTGTCAAAATATTTCAGGAATTCTGACAAAATGTTTTTATCTTTATTCACATTTCTTGATATTTTTTCGATAAATTCTTTAATTTTCTCTATTATAATATAAAAATCTTCTTCTTTATTAAGTTCTATATTATTTTGCTTACAGAATTCTTTAAAAATCTTTTCATAATTGTTCTTATCTAATTCAACTCCCTCAAAAACTTGAAAATACTTTTTTCTGAGTTTGTTTGAAAGAGTATTTATATTATTTACCCATTTTCTTAAAAAATCTTTTCTATATTCATATTTTTCTATATTAGAAACTAAAAATTTATCCTTTAGTTCTTTTATCCAATAAATTTTTTTATTTTGTAAATTTCTAATTCTTATCTCGTTTCCATTTTCAAAAGTTTCTATATAACTCATTAACCATTTTAAATCATAATCAGATATGTATTCTTGGAAAAAAGTAGTAAGTTTTTCTTTTCTAAATGACTTATCATCATCTTTTGCATATTCTTCACTTGTTATTTTTTCTTCCCACTCTTTTTCATTATTTTTAAACTTAGCATGTATTTTATAACCTTCTTCTTTACTTTCAGTATTTTTAAGATCTCCAATATCATTTAATATAGAATATGTTGATCTTTCATTCAATATGTTAGTTAAAGCATACAATATAGTTGATTTCCCTGAACCATTCTTCCCAGTTATTATTACTATATCCGCATCTAAATCAAATGTCGCTTTTTTAAAACATCTAAAATTTGTTAAAGTCAATTCAGATACTCTTTTTTTATTCATGTTTTTCACCTTCATTTATAATTTCTTCTAAATCTCTTTCCACCTTATTTTTCCATTTTTCGAAAAAGCTCTCTCCTTTTGTTTCTTTTTTAAGTGTTTCTATTGCTTCATCAATAAGAAGTTTATAGTATTTTTTTTCTAAATCAGTAAATTTATCTAAAGTTTGCTTTTTATTTTCTAAAAATTTTCTAACTTCATCTGTTGTAATTTTATTCACTTCTACACTATAATGACTAAATTCTTTTAATACTACATTCTTTATTTCACCTAATTTTCGTTTGTTATCCTTAGAAACAGGTATTATGTAAAATTCTCCTCTATGCCAATCTTGATCCCCCGCAATTTTTTCCCAAAATTTTACATTTTCAGTTTTAATTATTAAAACAAGCGGTAAAAAAATACCTTTAAAATTTGCAATATCAAGTAAATCAAGTAAAAAATCTCTTATATCATTTTTTACTTTTTTCTCAATTTCTTCGAGTTTTTCTTTGGTTGAATAATTATCAACAATTACAACTAAAATAACATCTGTATTTTCATTTTCATTTTCATTTGTAACTAATATTCCATCATTTAAAATTAATTCATAATCTAAAAACCTATACACTTTTGACATTATTCTCTCACCTCAATTTTTTCCAATCTTTTTTTTATACTCTTTCTTTCGCGTGCTGCAATTTTTCTTGGCCTCAACAAAGCCTTTTGTAATTGTTTCTTGATCACTTCAAAAGATATATTTTCATCAACATTAAAATCAGTAAAAATATCCCTCCATGTTATTGAAAACACTTTAGTTCTTACTAAACTATCACTTTCTTTTTTTATAATTCTACTAGATGAAGAAATATTGTGTATAGAATAATTCCCAAGCAAAAATACTACTATATTTTCACATCTTTTATCTTCTTCATCTACCTCCTTATTTTTCCCCTCTTTATATTCATTATTGGCTAAGTTTTGAATATTTTTTCCATTAAATGAAAAATATATGCGTTTTTTTTCTTCATATAATTCAATCCAATTTTTATGAATCTTCAATTTACTTAAATTTTTGCCAGATATAACATATAAAATAAACAATAATTCGGCATATCCTTCTTTATTGTGCTTTATTGAAAGATAAACATCTTTTTTTCCATTGGCACTTGAAAAAAGTTTTATAATCTGGGGCAATGGATTAATTAGGGAATTCTCTGAGTATTGTTTTGATTCAAAAATTAAATTAAACTCTTCAGGTTTTTCTTTTAAATCTATCTTTATTTCTTTTAAAATATACTCTGCATTCGGTATATAAGCTGTAAAACTTGCATTCGCTACATGAGAGCTGTAATCCAGTGCTTCAATCAGGAGCTTTTTAAGAATTTCTAAATAAATTTTCTGCATCAATTCATCCGCTGATAATTTTTTCTTATTTTGATTATTTAATACTTTATAATCTAATATTAATTTTTTCCATTCTCTATTTTTTCCAATGCTTTCGCAAAAACTCCTTGCAATATACTCATGAACAAATGAAGGAGTTTTTTCATAAACAGACACTATAGGAATATTTGAATATTTATCGAAAATATTTTCGTTATTTTTACTACCATTGCTGTTTGATTCATTTGCAAAATCGCTCTTTGATTCTTCAAATACTTTTTGCATAGTATGTAATACTTGCGGTTCATCGCTCCCATAACCAATAAACAACAAACTAGTGCTTCGAAGTTTATATCTAAACAAATCAGCAGCCCATTGTCTTTCACGCCAATCTTGGAGTTGTTGTGAAGTAATTAAAATCTTTTCATAAAAATTACTGTTTCTATTTTTTAATTCAAAAGAACATCCATTAATTTTGTATACCTTTAAAACATATGACTCGTCATCAGTATCTACATCTTTTCTCTCAAAACTTTTCAATGAAGAAAATCTAGCAAAGCTTTTTCTATCAAAAATCCTTACAACTATATTTTCTTTATAAGATTTTTCTTCGTCTTGTACTAAAATACTATCAATTTCCTTATCATCAAAACCAAAAGTTTTTAAATACGCCTTTTCAAGTAAAGTATCGTAGTTAGTTGTAATAACTTCCGTTATTAATCCCTCTCTTGCAAGAAATGCCAAATAAAAGTGTGCTTTTGTTGGAGTAAGATTATTGAATTTTTCTATATGTAATACTTCATTAACCAATTTCTTATATCTGTCTTGTAAATTCTCTTTATCAGCTTCTTCCCATATAAATTTTTGAGAAAGCTTTGAAAGTGCTTTATTGTTTACTTCTTTTTTAACAAAACATCCTTCTAGATAACCGCATTCATTTTCATCACAAACTGCTTTATCTCCTTCACCAAATTTTATTCGTTCACATAAGCTTTCCGCAACTTTTTTAATCATATTACTAGTTCTATGATAATCATCTTTAGAACTGTCATTTCTACACTTACTGGAAAATGATATTCCAGCTCCAAGTATTGGTGTACAATTTTCATATAGAATTTGTCTAATTAAATATTCAAAAATTTCATTATTCACTTTTCTCACCCTATAATCTTAATTTGTTTTTTATAGAACTTTCAAAATCAGAATTTTTATTACCATTATTTAAAATTAATATCCCAAACAATTCTTGTATCTCCATTCATTTTCTTTCATATCATTTCATCATTGATTTTTCACAAACTTCCCAAAATCTTTTAAACTACAACCTTATATTTAAAATTATTTTTGATATACCAAATTCATACAATAGTCGCAAAAAATGCAAATTTCTTATATATCGCAAGTATACTAATCATTTAAAAGGATTGTTTAATTATTTTTTTCATACTCTTTGGAAAAACTTAAAAACTGTTTCAATTTTACCATTTTTATTTTATCTATGTCAAATTTTCATAACTTTAATATCACAAAATATTAACTAAAACTCCCTGAGATTTCATTTATTTCTCTAAATAAAAAACTGGAGAAAGTTCTCCAGTTTGTAGTTTCTTATTTAATACATAATTTAAAGTATCCATAATGATATTTTGAATTACAAATCTTGAAAGGTATGAAATTGAAAATATTTTAAAAAAGTAAAAAAAAAAGTAAATTTCATTATTTGTTGTTTTTTTATTGTGAAAATTAAAATCTTATTGATATACGTCTTTGCAATTACAATAACAAAAACACACATTTTAAATTTTTTAGTTAAATATTCAATCTTGCTTATTTGAAAACAATACACCTCTTAAACTCTTTTATATTCCCATTTTCCTTTTTTGTAAAAATAAACAGCTATTAGAAACTCAGCAATATCTCCAAATGCAAACGATAACCAGATCCAAATTATAGATAATTTAAACAAATAAGTGAAAATATACATCAAGGGAATTTGAACAAACCATCTTGAAAAAAGGCTCATGAAAAAATAAGGTAAATTGTATCCTGAACCAGTAAATGCTATACTTATACCAATACCATATCCAAGAAAAACTAATCCCAAAACACTATATCTCAAAAATAAAACACCGATTTCTATTATCTCACTATCATTTGTAAATAAACTCATCAATTCAGGAGCAAATATTACAAAAATAATTACAAAAATTAAAGTTAAAATTGCTGTCATCCATCCAGAAACCCTTGCAACTTTTTTTGCTCGTTCTACTTTTTCAGCCCCCAATGTTTGCCCTATTATAGCAGATCCTCCCATTAAAAGCCCAACAATCGGCATGAATACAAAACCAAAAATTCTACCTCCTATTGTATAAGCAGAAACTGCTTTAGTACCATATCTTGAAATAAAATAAAGAATTATTGTCGCAGACATATTTCTCATAAAAACTTCAAAACCATTAGGTAAACCTATAGTTATTAGTTTTTTATCAATTTCAAGATTGAGTTTAAATAAACCTTTAATTGAAGGTTTAATATTTTCAATTCCACTAAACAAAAAATAAAAACCTATCAAAAACGCAACAGATTGAGAAATAATGGTTGCCCATGCCGCACCAGAAACTCCCAATTTTAAACCATTGAAACCAAAAATTGGAACTTTTTTAAACATAAAAATGGGATCTAAAATTATATTCAAAACACTAGAAAATATCATTAAATTCATAGGAGTTTTTGAATCTCCTATACTTCTCAAAGCTGTATTTACTGAATAAGAGGAAAACATAATAGGAAGAAAAAATATTCTAATATATCCATAATCAAGACCAAGTTGTATTACTTCAACATCGTCTGAAAATAAAAGTAAAATTGGCTTTAAGAAAATTAAAAGTAAAAAACTTCCCAATAATGCTACTAAAAATTTAAATGTTATAGTTTGTTCAATAGCTAAATTTGTTCTTTTGAAGTCTTTCTTTCCAAAACTTTGAGAAATTAACGAAATAGAGCTTACTCCAATAATTTCATTTAAAGCCTCAACAACCCAGAAAACTGTTGAAAAAATTCCAACTCCAGCTATTGCTTTCGATGATATTCTCCCTATCCAAAAAAGATCTACTATATCATAAAACATTTGGAAAGAAAAACCTATGGCAGTAGGTAAACCCATTATTAAAATTTGTTTTATTATATTTCCTTTTGTTAGATCTTTTGCTGGCATAAAACACCTCCCAAGATATTATAACATCACAAATATGATATAATTTTCAAGTGATAAAATTAATTGGAGGGATTATATGCATTTTTTATGGTACTTAAGACCGATTCTAGCTCCTTTTGTAAAGAAATACTATAATCTTGAACTCCATGGAAAATTCCCTGAACCCCCATATCTATTAATTGCTAATCATACCCATAATTTTGATCCCTTTTTTGTAAGTACATTTTTAGACAAACCTATAAGTTGGGTAGTTGCTAAAGGAACTTTTAAACGGCCAATAATTGGGCCAATTTTGAAATCATTAAACCTTATTCCTAAACAAAAAGGAGTCCCAGATGTAAATACAATTAGAAGAATATTAGGTGACTTAAAAGAAGGAAAAGTTGTAGGAATTTTTCCTGAAGGTTCAGTTACTTGGGATGGTACATTTCAAGAAGTTCCTAAAGGAACCGATAAACTTCTTGATAAGATTAAAACAAAAATTGTGGCTGTAAAAATAAAAGGAGGATATCTTTCTCATCCAAGATGGGCTAATTACGGAAGAAGAGGTAAAATAATTTTAGAAGTAAAAGAATTTAATGATTCAAGTGCCTTGGAGTTCATTAAACACAATGAATGGGATTGGCAATAAAAAGAAAAAATAATTTTCAAAGGGAAAAATAAAGCAAGCGGAATAGAAAGAATTCTATGGTTTTGTCCAAATTGTAAAACTTTTAGAAGCATTAAAAGTAATGGAGATAAAGCGATATGTAGTAATTGTGGTGAAAAGTATGAAATTGATGATTATGGATTTTTAAACGGCAAAAGAATTGATAATATTTTAAAAGAACAAGTTTCTTTTCTTGATGGTTATTATAAAAATATACGTTCAATACATAAAGCAAAAGTTATAGTTAGAGATAAAAATACTACAAAATTAAAATTCGTAAAAAGAGGAAGTTTATTAATTTCTGAAACTGGATTAAAAATTGATGATTTTTTACTTGAAATCAACAAGATAAAAGGAGTTACTACTTTTTTAAAAAGATTTACTGAACTTATTTATGAAGGTAATAAAGTTATTCGGATTAAAACTGAAAATGATAGTTTGCTTTTATATTATATATTGAGGAGGCATCTACATGTTCACAGCAACGGTTAATACTTTTTTTATGATTTCTATTTTATTTGCATTAGCTATACTTCTAAAAAGATTTATTCCTCTTTTGAGAAAAATCATCATTCCTAATTCAATTTTAGCTGGATTTTTAGGTTTTTTGTTGGGACCAAATCTACTTAATTTAGTAAAAATCGACGTTGAATTTTTAGGAAAAATTATTTATCACCTTATGGCCATTGGTTTTATAGCTTTAGCCTTAAGAAAGGCAAACAAAAATAACCAAAAAAGTTATTTGGGGGCAGGTTTAATAATAGTTGGGACATATCTTTTCCAAGGCATTTTAGGTGTTTCTTTAGGTTTCATAGTAAATATTTTTGACAAAGATTTCTCACCTGCAATCGGTTTTATACTTCCATTGGGATTTGGTCAAGGACCTGGTCAAGCATATTCTATTGGTCATCAATGGGAAATACTTGGTCTTCATAGTGGTAGTTCAGTTGGTCTTGCAATTGCTGCTGCAGGTTTTGGTTGGGCAACAATAGGTGGATTAATAATTTTAAATTGGTTACTGTCCAAATGGAAAAAAACTCATTTGATAACACACGTTGAAAAGAAAGTAATAGAAGTCAAAGATTACGAATTTTCAGATATGGATGGTATGACAATTCAAATGGTAATTATTGGAATTGTTTATGCCATTACATTCTTATTTTTAAAATTTATAGAATACGTGTTAGCCCCATTAGGAAATCTAGGACATACCTTTTCAACCGTTTTATGGGGTTTTCATTTTGTTATTGGTGCAATTATCGCTATGGCCTTTAGAAAAATTTACGATAAATTAAAAGAAAAAAATATTGCAAAAGAAAATTACTTAAATAATTTCCTTCTTCAAAGGGTAGCAGGTCTTGTTTTCGATTTTATGGTAACTGCTTCAATAAGTGCTGTGGTTTTAGCAAAAATTCAAAAAGAGTTTTGGGGAATCTTCGTTATTACATTTGCTGGAGGAATTCTAACATACTTCTTTGTAATGACGCTTACCAAAAGAATATTTGTTAAAAATGAAGTTGAAAACAGAATAGCCTTTTTTGGTATGTTAACTGGAACTATTTCTACTGGTATGGCTTTATTAAGGGAAGTTGACCCTGCATTAGAATCTGGAGCAGCGGAAAATCTAGTTTTCGGAAGTGGAATTTCAATGGCTATAGGTATTCCTTTGATTGCTATCCTTAATTTACCAGCCCTATCTATTTCTAGTGGAAAAAATGTTTTCAATTTATATGGCTTAGCATAAATGTTTTTGTATGGTTTGTTATTATTTGCTATAGGAAAAATCTTTCTAAGGAAAAATAAGAAAAATTAAATTTCAAGTTTTTAGTTTCTTTAATTAACATTAAAACTTCTTAGTCTTTTATAAATAGATTTTACGTTGTTTTACTAAAAACTTCAAACATTATATAATTAGTTTGCAAGCACTCTTGGAAGGAGGCTTAAAATGAAAGCCATTATTAAAAGCAAGCCAGGCCCTGGTCTTGAATTAAGTGATGTTAAAAAACCAGAAAAATTAGGCCCTAGAGAAGTTTTAGTAAAAATTAGGCGAGCTTCTATCTGTGGAACTGATGTTCATATTTATAAATGGGATGAATGGTCTCAATCAAGGATTAATCCACCTTTAATTGTTGGGCACGAAATGGCTGGTGAAGTAGTTGAAATTGGAAGTGCAGTAACACAGGTAAAAGTTGGAGATTTGGTTTCTGCTGAAACACATATTCCATGTGAACATTGTGTTCAATGTAAAACTGGAAGAATGCATGTATGTAAAAATCTCGAAATTTTAGGTGTAGATAGAAATGGAGTTTTCACAGAATATGCAGTTATTCCTGAAACTGTTTTGTGGAAATTTTCTCCTGAAATCCCTCTAGATTTTGCATCAGTAATGGAACCATTTGGAAATGCAATTCATACTGCATTTGTTACTGATTTAACTGGAAAAAAAGTTTTGATTACTGGTGCTGGACCTATAGGTTTAATGGCAATTCAAGTTGCTAAAGCAGCGGGAGCTAGTTTAATAATTTCGAGTGAAGTCGATCCTTTAAGAATAAAAATGGCTAAAGATAACGGAGCAGATGTTGTTATAAATCCTATGGAACAAGACCTTGTAAAATCTGTATATACTATTTCTCCAGACGGTGTAGATATTTTACTTGAAATGAGTGGGAATAAAAAAGCTTTAGAAGATGGACTTAAATGTGTAACTATGGGTGGAGTTGCTTCACTTTTAGGTATTTTTGGTGGAAATATAGATATCAACTTAGATTCACTTGTAATTATGAGAGGTATTACTATTTATGGAATTACTGGAAGGAAAATGTTTGACACTTGGAAAATAGCCGATGAACTTCTTAAGAGTAAAAAAGTTGATTTATCAAAAGTAGTAACCCATGTATTACCATTTGAACAATGGGAAAAAGGATTTGAATTAATGATTAATAAACAATGTGGAAAGGTCGTTTTAAATTTTGATTAGGGGGTGAAATTATGTTTGATTATAATATTTTTGCAAAAGAACTTGAAAACTTAAAAGAACAAGGTTTGTATACATACATAAGAACTTTGGAATCTCCACAAGGTTCATGGTTAGTTATAAAAGGGAAAAAAGTTCTAAATCTTTGTTCCAACAATTACCTTGGATTTGCAAATGAAGAAAGACTTAAAAAAGCAGCCATCGATGCAATTAATAAATGGGGTGTTGGACCTGGTGCTGTTAGAACAATAGCAGGTACTTTTTCAATACACGAGGAGCTGGAAGAAACATTAGCAAAATTTAAAAAGGTCGAAGCTACTTTATTTTTACAATCTGGTTTTGTCGCAAACCAAGCAGTAATTCCTGCAATTACTAACGAAGAAGATGCTATTTTGTCAGATGAATTAAACCATGCAAGTATAATAGATGGCGTAAGACTTTCAAAAGCTAAAAGATTTGTTTGGAAACATCGCGATATTAAAGATTTAGAAGAAAAACTAAAAGAAGCAAATGAAATGGGAGCAAGAAGAAAATTAATTATTACTGATGGTGTGTTTAGTATGGATGGAGATTTGGCACCTCTTCCAGAAATTGTTGAACTTGCAGAAAAATATAATGCAATGGTAATGGTAGATGATGCTCATGGTGAAGGCGTTCTTGGAAGCCATGGTAGAGGTATAGTAGATCATTTTGATCTTCACGGAAGAGTCGATATAGAAATTGGCACTCTATCAAAGGCATTTGGTGTTTTAGGAGGGTATGTTGCTGGAAAAAAAGAATTAATCGAATATCTTAAACAAAAAGCAAGACCATTCTTGTTTAGTAGCCCTCTTTCACCAGCTGATACAGCTGCTGCTCTTGAAGCAACAAAAATATTACAGGAATCAGATGAAAGAGTTAAAAAACTCTGGAATAATGCCAACTATTTCAAAAATGAAATGAAAAAACTTGGATTCGACACTGGAGAAAGTGAAACACCAATTACACCTGTAATGTTATATGATGCCAAACTTTCTACTCAGTTTAGCAAAGAATTATTTGAAGAAGGAATTTTTGCACAATCAATTGGTTATCCAACTGTTCCAAAAGGAAAAGCTCGAATAAGAGTTATGATAAGTGCTGTTCATACAAAAGAAGATCTAGATTTCGCTCTTGAAAAATTCGAAAAAGTTGGTAAAAAATTGGGTGTAATTTAGAAATTCATACTTGAAAAAAAAAGAAGCCAGGTTTTAACCTGGCTTCTTTTGTATAAAAGTATTATTTGTCTTTTAAAATTTTAACCATCTTTTCAACATCGTCTGTAATAATATAATCAACTTGAACTTTTTTTAAAATATTTTCATCATTTACAGTCCACAATACTATCTTTTTTCCCATATATTTTAAAAGATCAATTAATTTATAAAACAGCTCACTATCATAATCCAATAATTGTACTGGAAGATTTGCACTATAAATATTTTGCGGTGTGAACATTGTTTTTAAATCGTTTAGTGTTAAATAAACATGAGATTTATCAAATAAATAACCAAATTTTTCATCTGCATATTTCTCTGATAATTTTTTTATCAATTGATGATTAAATGAACTAAAAATTACAAACTCACTTATTCCATACTCTTTAACCAACTTTACAACATCATCTCCGGCTTCTTCATCTTTAATTTCTACATTTATTATTTTTCCATAAGGAATAGTCTCAAAAACCTCTTTAAGCGTTGGCACAGGAGCTTTTTCTTTAATTTCTTTTAAAGTGGATTCTTTAATTTCTAAATCCACTCCAAAAATCCTTTGCAAATTACTATCATGAGATACCACTATTTCTCCATCCTTTGTTTTCCAAACATCCAATTCAACTCCATCTGCCCCAAATTCAATAGCTGCCTTAAATGATTCTATAGTATTTTCTGTATACTTTTTTGGATATCCTCTATGACCTAATATGTACAATTTTTTCACTCCCCCTTCAAAAAAATTTGTTTCACTCAATTTCTGGAATTCTTGACTGTATGAATTTAAAATAAGTGTTCTTTTAAAGTGAATATTATTTGCAGCTAAAACAAATAATACAACAGAGATGATAAACAAAATTTGAAAAGTAAGAATTTTCACCCCTTTTCTCCCTTCCTATTTATCTTCATACTTAACTTTTTCAAGCAATCTAATTTGCCTCTTAAATTCCTTTACATTCATTTTCTTTAATATAAACTTGGCCAAAAAATATTGAAATGGAAGCCAAGTAACATGACCTGAAAAAATGTAGTGATGCTCAGGTTTCCCTAAAGCTTCCCAGAGTATTTTTCTGCTTTTTTTTGGCAAAGCTTTATCAAACAATGCTTCAATAAAAATTATTTTTTTAGGATCCACAAATTTAGCATATGCTACTGGATCAACTTTTAAAAAAGGATGAATATCACTTTGCTGCATTTCTTTAACGGTATTAAACTTTTGTAATTTTAAAATATCTTCTTTGAAAATCGATATAAATTCCTTTTCTAAATTAATCTTAAAATTCTTTCCAAGACCCTTTTTAAATTCTCTTCTCATAAATGCTAAAGTTGGAGAATACCAGACTAATGTTGCTATATCTCCACCAGTCGCCATCAAAATTGTTTTTTTGAAATCATTAGAAATAGCATTCAAAATTACACTCAACATTCCTCCCAAACAAAAACCAAATAAACAATTGTTTTCGTGCCATAAATTATTCTTCTTTAAAAATTCAACCACACTCAATACATCAATAACTGCATGTTCCCAGAATTTTGTTGCTCTTTTTACATCAGTAGAAAAATAATCCTTACCACTAACAGAATTATGTGGCACTCTTGTAAAATTTCCAGGTAAAATAGGGATTACAGTTCGTATCCCCGCATTTGCTATATGGGTACCCATCCATAATAGAAATGGAATATTATTTGTACCAAGACCGTGCAAAATAAGGAGAGTCCCAGCTACATCATTCTTGGGTTCAAATATGTATGTTTCTACTGTTTCAGTACCTTTTTCATAAAACTCATACATGGTTTTATATTTTACATAAGAAATTCTAAATCTCTTTGATTTCAATATATAGCCTGAAGAAAAATCAGGTGGAATATATTTAAAATCGAAATTAATCAACTAAACCACCTCTTAAAAAATCTACAGTTTTTTCCAAAATTTCTATTGTTTTTCTATCTCTTAATACAAATTCAAAGCCATGATCTCCTTTTGGGTGAAGCAATAATTTAGATGGATTTTTATATTCTTTCAATTTTTTATACATTTTTAAAGAAGAAATATAAGGTACAACTCTATCTTTTAATCCATGAACTAAC
>JASKLO010000005.1 GCA_030153605.1 Thermosipho sp. (in: thermotogales) | reverse complement strand
TTTTCTAATCTATAATTTGACATTTTTTTAATTAAAATACAATTAAAACGTATAATTGCATTTTATAGATATTTAAAAAAGTTATTTTAATTGCCAAATATTAATTTATATAATAAAATAGCATATTTATTCGAACAACATTTCACAAAAATGCAACAAGAAGGTTGGCAGTACAAAAAAGTAAATAAATATTACACAAACTTCATTTACGAAAATATACACTCTTTAATATTGATAATTGTCAAATTAATACTATCAATTATTATTCCAAAATTCAGGAACATAACATTGATATTTCCCAGCCGATAATACATCCATTTCAGATTATCGATTTTAATCTACATCCAAAATCCAAAATAATTATTTTTTTTAAAGCTCCTTTTAATGAATATAATCCCGTTTGTTATTCTAAATCATTTATTCACCATATTCTTTCAGATTAACAAAGCATACTCAAGAATAAAATTTATAAGAATTAATTTTTACTCACTTTTAAATCTATTCAACATTGATAGCAAAAAGTATATATGCTAAAATGAGGTTGGAAAAATCAAAGAAAAGGAGGGATAATTGTGATAGTAAGACCTTTTAGAGGATTGAGGCCTAAAAAAAATATGATTGAAAAAGTGGCAGCCAAACCATATGACGTGGTTACAACAGAAGAGGCAAGAAAAGAAGCTGAAAGAAATCCATATACATTTTACAAAGTAACTAGGCCGGAAATTAACTTTGATAGAGAAGTTGATACTCATTCTGATGAAGTGATTTTAAAAGGAAAGGAAGTATTAGAAGAATTTCAAAAAAACGGTATAATGATTTTAGAAGATAAACCTGCTATTTATGTATATAAAGAAGAGTGGAAAGGACTCTCTCAAATAGGTATATATGCAACTTTTTCAACCAAAGAATATAGAGATGGAAAAATCAAAAAACACGAACTTACCAGAAAAGACAAAGAAGATGAAAGAGCAAGACATGTTAAACTGTTAAAAGCTCATACAGGACCAGTATTTTTAATGTACAGATCAAAACCAGAACTTGATACGCTAATAATTAAACATACTTCAAAAATCCCAGAGTATGATTATGTTGATGAAACTGGTATACACCACACCTTATGGGTTGTAAAAGATGAAAATGAAATAAACGAAATTGTTGAAGCATTTAAATCCGTTGATGCATTCTATATAGCAGATGGTCACCACAGAGCTGCTGCCGCCGCAAGAGCCGCAGAAGAGTTTGCTAAAGAAAATCCAAATCACACAGGAAATGAAGAATATAATTTCTTCTTAGCAGTTTTATTCCCTCACAATCAATTAAATATACTTGATTATAACAGAGTGGTTAAAGACTTAAATGGTTTAAGCGAAGAAGAATTTTTAAATAAAGTTTCTGAAAAGTTTGATGTTGAAAGGGTTGAAAAATCTCCTTATAAACCTACTAAAAAACATGAATTTGGAATGTATTTAAACAAAAAATGGTATAAATTAACACCTAAAAAAGGAACTTTTGATGAAAATGATGTTGTATCTTCCTTAGATGTATCAATACTCCAAGAAAACTTATTAAATCCTATCCTCGGAATTGAAAATCCTAGAACTGATAAAAGGATCGATTTTGTAGGAGGAATTAAAGGAATTGAAGAGCTTGAAAGGTTGGTGGATAGCGGAGAATTTAAAGTTGCATTTGCTCTTTATCCAACATCTATAGATGACTTACTTAAAGTTGCTGACGAAGGAAAAATAATGCCACCAAAATCAACTTGGTTTGAACCTAAACTAAAAAGTGGGATTATTGTTCATTTAATATAAAAAGGAGGGTGCACACCCTCCTTTATTATTTAAGCAAAAAAGGCTAAAACACCAGATATTCCAAATAATATTCCACTAACAATTAATAATTTTATGGCTATTTTTGTGCTTTTCTTTTCTTTTTCTTCGATTTTTTTCCTCATTGCTCTCATTCCGATTTCAAAAAATATCAAAGAACCGGCTAAAAAAATCACAGCGGAAATGAAAAACACATTTGATATTAACTTCATATCATCCCTCCTCGATACTCTTCAAATAAAAATAAGCCTTAAAAATTCCTGCAATCGTCTTGGCATCCGTTATTTTACCTTCAATGCATTCTTTTAGAGCCTGATCTAAATTTTTAAATTCAAGTTCAATAATTTCGTCATCATCAGGTTTCATTTCTCCTTTTTGTAAATCCAGTGCAAGATAAAGGTGAATAATTTCATTAGAAAAACCAGGAGTTGTAAATATATATCCCATGTATATAAATTTATCAGCACTAAAGCCTGTTTCCTCTTTTAACTCTCTTTTTGCACATTCTAAAGGATCTTCATCGGGAGAATCAAATTTACCTGCAGGTATTTCTAATAGATCTTGGCCTATAGGATATCTAAATTGTCTTACAAAAACAACTTCATTGTTCTCATTTACGGGAACAATTGCAACTGCTCCAGGATGAAGAACATATTCACGAGTGCTATATCTACCATTTTGAAGTAAAACTTCATCTTTCTTTAAATGCAATAAAACTCCTTTAAAAATATCTTCGCTTTTAACCTTTTTTTCTTTCATATTTCTCCTCCAATAAAAAAATTGTAAACAATCATACAAATTTTATCAGAAAATTAATAAAACAAATACTGATTTTCTAAAATCTCTTAGTAGACTTTTTTCAAATATAATTAGTTATAATCTACTTAATTATACTACAATAATTACAAAGAAAAATATTAAATCAGTAGCTGTTTTTTGGTTTGTTCTGATTATTTCTTCTTTAAGACAAGTTTATGGTTTGCTCCGAAAAAAATTTAACAGCATTGCAGACATAAATACATTAAAATATTATATTTTTTATTTTAACTCAACTTTTTGAAATATAGCATAATATCTGATATTTTTGAAGCTACTCATATTATTTTAATGATGACTAATATCATAATTACTAACAGTTGCTCTTCTGCTTTATTAGAAAATCATTTAAACTTGTTATTAATTATTATTAATTAAATAAGTGCTTTATCTTTTATTTTAGATATACTTGGGCGTTTAACTAAAAATACTTTATAGACACTTGAAAATTTCTATAACTAGAAAATTTTTTTAACTTTGCAAAAAATGGTAAAATTTAAATAAATGAAATTTTTAATTGTAAACAGGGAGTGGTATAATGGCTCTATTTCAAAAACAGGTTATGATGAGAAGAGTTTTGTATGCTTTACTACCAATTTACATTTATTCTTTTCTTTTCTATGGTTTACGACTTATTTGGTTAAGTATTTTTGTTTTTTCTTTTGGTATTTTAGCTGAATATATATTTGAAAAAAGGAAAAATAAAAAGGTTTCTGAAGCCGTTTTAGTAACATGTATGTTGTATACATTGTCATTACCCCCACTTACTCCTTGGTGGATTGCTGTAATAGGCATAATATTTGGAGTAGTTTTTGCAAAAGAAGTATATGGTGGTTTTGGTAGAAACGTATTTAATCCTGCAATAACTGGTCGTTTGTTTGTTTATATTGCATTTCCTTCATTTATGACCAAAGGTTGGATGCTTCCAAAGCTAGGATCTCTCGGCCTCGACGCTGTAACATCTGCTACCCCTCTTTCATTATTTGATTCTGGAAAATTGACAAATCTTAAAGATTTATTTTTTGGTTTTAGAGCAGGGTCTTTCGGAGAAGGAGCAATTTTCTTAATTTTTATTGGAGCAATTTATTTAATAATTACAAAAACAGCTAGCTGGAAAATAATCGTTTCTACTATTCTAAGTGCTGCATTTTTAACTTTTATGTTTGATTTATTTATTCCCTCAGCTCCTCCAACTTTATTTGCACTTTTGTCAGGTAGCTTATTATTCGTATCAGTATTTATAGCTACTGATCCAATTACGGCTCCTAAAAACTCGAAAGCTCAGTATATATATGGAATAATAATTGGAGTATCTATAGTTTTAATAAGGACATTTTCGCTTTTTGCAGAAGGTACAAGCTTTGCGGTACTTTTGGGCAATACATTTGCACCATTGCTTGATCACCTGACAAAGAAGGTGAAAAAATGAAAGAAAAAAAATTATATACTATAATTTTTACATTTGTCGTTTCTTTTGTTTTTGTTCTAATTTTGTCTTATATTAATTTTCTTACATATGATAAAATCGTTGAAAATCAAAAATTTTCAAAAATAAGTGCCGTTCTAAATTCCATGGGAATTGAATATAAAGATGAAAAAGATGCCCTAGAAATATTTAATTCAACTGTAAAAGAAATTGAATTAGGTGGATTAAAATTTTACGTTTCAACAGTTAATGGTGAGAAGGTATACGCCTATGTTTTTTCTGGAAATGGTCTATGGGGAACAATTAATGGAGTAATATGTGTTAATGAAAATGTTGATAGAATAATAGGAATAGACATAATTTCACATAACGAAACTCCAGGCCTTGGTGGAAGAATAGAAGAAAATTGGTTTAAAAATCAATTTAAAAATGAAAAAATAAAAGGTGAAATTAAACTAGTTAATACACAAGAACTAGGTGATAAAGACAAGGATAATTCTTCAGTTGATGCAATAACTGGTGCAACATTAACCTCAAAATTCTTTATCCAGATTGTTAATAACTCGCTTGCAGAAATAAGAAAAGCTTTGAGGGGTGAGTAATATGGGCAAAAAATATAAAGAGGTATTTTTGAAAAATACATGGTATGAAAACCCTGTTTTTGTTCTCGTTCTTGGTATATGTTCTACTCTCGCAGTTACTAATAACCTTAAAAACACCTTGATTATGACTATTGGTGTTATGCTTGTTACGGGATTTTCAAATCTTACTGTATCATTACTCAAAAATCTTATTCCAAGCAAAGTAAGAATGATGACGCAAGTTTTGATTATATCATTCTACGTCATCATTGTTGATATTATTTTAAGAGCATATCTTCCAGATGTTAGTAAAGCACTTGGGCCGTATGTTGGACTTATAATTACAAACTGTATTATTATGGGAAGAGCAGAAGCATTTGCTCAATCGAACGATCCAATAATTTCATTCTGGGATGGTATTACAAGTGGTTTGGGGTATATGATTGTCTTGGTTGCAATTGCTTTTTTCAGAGAACTTCTAGGTTTTGGAACAATTTTTGGATATAGAGTAATGCCTGAAAACTTTGTAAATTGGACTATTATGATTATGCCACCAAGCGCCTTTTTTATGCTTGCAATATTTATTTGGATTGTTAAAGGGTTTAAAAAGGAGGGAGCTAAATGAGTCCTAATATAAATCCTTTAGTTTTATTTTTTGCTTCAATTTTTACAAGTAACATCTTGCTTTCAAACTTTTTAGGAATGTGTTCTTTTATATCTATTTCTAAAAATTTAAAATCTTCAAATGGCCTAGGTATGGCGGTTGCCATGGTAATGACAGTGACAACAGCCCTGAACTGGATTGTTGAAAAATATATTATTATTCCTTTCCAAATAGAATATTTAAGGTACATTATCTACATTATAGTTATTGCCGCTGTGGTTCAAATTCTGGAAATGTTAATTGATAGAATATCTCCAAATTTATACATAAGCCTTGGCATTTTTCTTCCATTAATAACTGTTAATTGTGCAATATTGGGTGTAGCATTATTTATGCAACTTAGAAATTACACCCTTCTACAATCTGTATTTTTTGGCCTAGGATCTGGTTTGGGTTGGTGGCTTGCAATAGTTCTTCTTGGTGCAATCAGGATGAAAGTTGATAAAGCTCCTGTTCCAGCTCCTTTAAAAGGGGTTGGAATTACACTTATAACCATTGGAATTATGGCAATGGCCTTCATGGGTTTTGCCGGAATGATAAACGTTCAATAGGGGTGATTATATGAATTTATGGCTTGCGCCTTTAATAGTTGGAATAATTTCTTCTGTTTTATCGGCATTGATTGTAATAGTAGATGCTATAGTTAATAACTATGGAGAAGTCGAAATAGATATAAATAACGGAAAGAAAAAGTTAAAAGTAAAAGGTGGAACACCACTTCTTTTCACTCTTGCATCACAAAATATTTTTATTCCATCTGCTTGTGGAGGAAGAGGAAGTTGTGGCGCATGTAAAGTAAAAGTATTAAGCGATGTGGGAGAATACCTTCCCACCGAATTGCCTTACATGTCAAAAGATGAGATAAAAGAAAACATAAGATTATCTTGCCAAATTAAGGTAAAAAAGGATCTCAAAATAGTTCTTCCAGAAGAATTATTTAATGTTAAAAAACTTGCAGGTAAAGTTGTTTCATTAAGAAATGTAACTCATGATATAAAAGAAGTCAAAATCAAACTTCCTGAAGAAATAAACTTTAAAGCTGGGCAATATGTTCAAGTTGTAATACCACCCTATGAAAAAATAAAACAACCAACACAAAGGGCTTATTCAATAGCTTCAACCCCAAGTAAAAAAGATGAAATAGAGTTATTAATTAGACTTGTACCCGGTGGTATAGCAACAACTTACGTCCACAATTACTTAAAGGAAAATGATACCCTAGAAATAATTGGGCCATTTGGGGATTTTTATTTAAGGGATACCAATGCGGATATGATTTGTGTTGCAGGTGGATCTGGTATGGCTCCGATAAAATCAATTATATTTGATATGTATGAGAGAGGAATAACCAACAGGAATGTATGGTACTTCTTTGGTGCAAGAACTGAAAAAGATCTATTTTATGTTGATCTATTTAAAGACCTTGAAAAAAAATGGGATAAATTCCATTTTATACCAGCTCTGTCAGAACCATTAGAACCCGAAAAATGGGATGGTGAAGTAGGACTTATAACAGATGTAATGGTTAAATATTTGGAAAATGTGATTGATAAAGATACTGAAAAAGAAGGATATCTATGTGGAAGTCCTGGCATGATTAATGCTTGTGAAAAATTACTAAATGAACATGGAGTAAAAGATGTTTACTATGATAAATTTGCATAGGTAGGTGAAAAATATGAAAATGACACCCGAAATGATTAAAGCGCAAGAAAACATGAAACCAGGTGTAATAACTGCTGAAGGTTTTTTAGGTGAAGACGATAGAAATATAGTTGATATAATTATGCAAGATGAAGAAAAAATGGCATCTTTGGGACTTGATTTCGAAACAGTTGCTAAAAAGATGAAAGAAATACTTGAAATAGGAGAAAAAGGATTGGGAGAACCAATTAGACATGGAATTTTAGAAATATTTGTGTATGAAGCAAGAGGATTTCTACCCTGCCCTTTTGAAGATGGTATTTTTAGAAAAAAAGTAGCTGTTGTGAAAAATCTTAAGAATAATGAATCCATATTATACAGTGATTTATCAATTCATCTTCTCGAAAAACACCATTTTTTACAAGGAAAGGGATCAAAGTTTAGGCTTGAACCTGAAATGATCAAGAAAGTGTTATTTTATAACTAGTATATTTTTTAGATTTTAAAGATAAACTAAACAAGAAGATTTTGACTTTCTTAAAATCTATTTTTCAAAATTCGTTTGGATGTTTGTTTACTATATTCCAAACCTTTTGATTTTATATTAAAAAACTTTCCCAAAACCATAACAGTTATTATGTTTAAGCGTTAACAAATACCCAGTTTTTTCATCGACTCCCCACCTTAAACGACTAATAAATCTGTTGCTCTTTTTCAAAACATCATTTCCTATTTTTTATAATTTCAACTATTAAAATATCATAATTTTAGTGTATGATATTTTTCTTATGCATATTTTCCTTTTCAATCAAAAAAAGCGGGCTTTTGCCCGCTTTTTGGCGGAGGCGGTGGGACTCGAACCCACAAGGGCATTACTGCCCACCGGTTTTCGAGACCGGCCCCTTAGCCAGTTCGGTGCACGCCTCCTCAGGTTTTATATTACCATAATATATTTTAAAATTCAATTATTTACAAAAGGTATAACTTGTGTTATTATTATTATACCCCCCGGTAGAGGGCGGGGGTATCAGGGGAGGTGTATTAATGGACAGAAGTAAAAGCTTACAACTCTTGAAAAATGCTAGAGGTCAGGTAGAAGCTGTTATAAAAATGGTAGAAGAAGATAGATACTGCATAGATATTTCAAAGCAGATTTTGGCAGCTATTTCTCTTTTAAAGAAAGCAAACGTTGAAATATTAAATTCACACCTTGAACATTGCGTTAAAAAAGCTGCTTTATCGAAAGATCCTGAAGAAATAAACATTAAAATAAAAGAACTTGAACAAGTTATTGAATATCTCAATAAGATTGTTTAAATGTTTAGAGGTGATTTAATTATGGCTGAAGAAAAAAATCTTTCACAATTACAGGAATGACGTGTGCCAATTGCGCAAGAACAATTGAAAAAGCATTACTTAAATCCGGTGATATTAAATTTGCAGCAGTCAATCTTGCTACAAATACTGGGTTTGTCGTTGGCAAAAATGTCGACCTTGAAAAGATTAGAAAAATAGTTGAAAGTGTTGGCTATGGTATTTCTGAAGAACCCGCTGAACTAGTTGAAGAAAAAAGGTTTAAAAGGATCAAAAAAAATCTTATTATTTCTCTTATTTTTACAATTCCAGTTTCAATTTTAATGATAATTAACATGTTTTTTCAAAAAGTACCCTATTTCTCTTTCATTGAGATGATTTTTGGTGCAATTGTAATATTTTATGCGGGAAGAGATACTATAAGAGGTGCATGGATTGCACTAACTCATAAACATACTAATATGGATACTTTGATTTTCTTTGGTTCTATTACCGCCTGGCTAACTACCGTTTTATCTCTTTTTGGAATTCATATATCTTCTTTTGGCGCAATAGCAACTATGATAATTTCATTTCATTTGCTTGGAAGATTTATTGAATCTTATTTAAGAGATAAAGCTAGTAAAGAAATAAAGAATCTATTAAAACTTCAAGCAAAAGAAGCAAGAATTTTAGTTAATGGAGAGGAAATTTTTCTGCCAATAGAAGCAATAAAGGAAGGAATGGTAGTACTTGTCAAACCTGGTGAAAGAATACCAGTAGATGGTGAAATTATTGAAGGCATCTCTGGAATTGATGAATCTATGATTAGTGGCGAATCAATGCCTGTAGAAAAAAAGATAGGTGATGAAGTTATAGGAGGTTCACTCAATCTTACCGGGGTTATTAAAATTAAAACAACAAAAGTAGGTAGAGACACTTTCTTATCAAAAATGATAGAGTTAATTCAAGAAGCACAAGGAGCTAAAGTACCTATTCAAGCATTAGCTGATAGAATTACAAATTGGTTTGTACCTACAATAATTTTGTTAGCCATTTTCAGTGGAATTTTTTGGTATTTTGGCTTTGACAAGTTTTATCCTTTTATAGAAAATGCCAGAGAATACTTACCATGGATATTAAATACTAACGATCCACTCTCTTTTGCGATTTTTGTTTTTGTTGCCACAATTGTTATAGCATGTCCTTGTGCTTTGGGGCTAGCCACACCCATGGCATTAATTACAGGAACAGGGTTAGCTGCAAAAAAAGGATTATTGATTAGAAATGCTGAAGCCATTCAAACAATGAAAGAAGTAAAAACAGTATTGATGGATAAAACAGGCACAATTACAGAAGGACACCCAAAAGTTGTTGAACACAATTTAAGCAATGACCTATTAAAAATTGTTGCTTCAATTGAAAAAAACTCTAACCATCCATTAGCTAAAGCAATTTCTGAATTATCCAATGATTATATTGATATTGAAAACATTGAAGAAAAAAGCGGAGAAGGTATCTTTGCAATTTTTAATGGAGAAGAATATTTTATTGGAAAACCACTTGATTATTCAAAATACTCAAAAATACTCGATTTAGGTTATACAGTGGTTGAAGTTAGAAAAAATGGAAAATCTATTGGATACTTAGGGATCGTTGATCCAATAAGACCTGATTCATTTAGCGCGATAAAACTTCTTAAAGAAATGGGTATCAGACCAGTTATGGTAACAGGTGATAACGAAAGAACCGCTAATTTAGTTGCAAAGCAGGTTGGAATTGAAACAGTATATGCTCAAGTTAAACCTCATGAAAAATTAGATATCATTAGAAAATATCAAGCAGAAGGTAGCAAGGTTTTGATGGTAGGAGATGGCATGAATGATGCAGCAGCTCTCAAAGGAGCAGATGTAGGTGTTGCTATCGGGACTGGAACAGATTTAGCGATTGACAACGCAGACATTATAATTACTCAAGAAGGAATTTCTAAAATTGTTGATGCAATTCAAATTTCAAGATTAACTTTCAGAGTCATTAAACAGAATTTATTTTGGGCTTTCTTTTATAACTTAATTGCAATTCCATTAGCAATGATGGGGTTATTACATCCAGCAATTGCAGAAGCAGCTATGGCATTTAGCTCAATCACTGTAATTTTAAATTCTTCAAAGATAAATTTAAAAAGTTATAACAAAACATTTATTACAAAAAAGAAAAAATTAGCCTGCTGCTCTTAAAATAAGATTTTTTTAATTTACTTTCTTGGAGGTGAAATTATGTGTTGGTTTTGGAGCCCATTTGGATGGTTCGGTGGATGGTTTGGAAGTACAATAGGATTATTTGTTTTTGTATTGATTATATATTTTGGATATAAATTCATAAAAGCTTCTATTAATCATAATGAATCAGCATTTAAAATTTTAAATGAAAAACTTGCAAAAGGAGAAATATCTGAAGAAGAATATTTAAGAAAAAAAGAAATTTTAACTAAAAATAATTAATCCTAAAGGAGGTTTTGAGTATGTTCAGGGTATGTAAACACGTTAAAGAATTTGAAAAAATCATATTACTTTTAAAAGATAAAGAATATGTAGTTGAAGAATGTGTAGATAAATGTGAATTTTGTTGCAAAGAAAAAAAGTATTTTGTTGTTAAAAATGGAAATGCAATCGTTGCAGATTCTCTGAAAGAATTAGAACAACTTTTAAAGGAGGTGTAGGTATGGGTAAATACGTATTAAAAGTACCTGATATGTCGTGTAATCACTGTGTTATGAGAATTAGAAATGCACTTGAAGAATTAGGTGAAAAGGATTTTGAAATTAATTTGGATGAAAAATCTGTGGTAATTTCAACCGAAAATCTTGAAGTAGTTAAAGAAAAACTTTCAGATATAGATTATCCAGTCACTGAAGTAAAAGAAATATAATTAAAAAAACTTAATAGCTTGTCAAATTTTCCCCCCAATCGAACAAAAATGGGGGGTTTTTTATAGAAAAAATTTAAATCTTTTTACGTAACATATGTTACTGAATTTCAATTGAAATAAAATTAAAATTTAATTAGGATAAACTAATTAGGAGGTGGAATAATGAGTGAAATATTTAATAAAAGAGAGTACTTAAAAAATTTAATTAAAAGGACCAAAAGTGAAGATAATGAAGAATTGAAAAAAGAAATTCAAAAAATTATTTCTGAAATTTCTCCTTTAGAAATTGCAATTGTTGAACAGGAATTAATGAAAGAAGAAGGAATTACAGTAGATGAAGTTAGAAAAGTTTGTAATATCCACATAGATGTATTAAAAGATAAAACAAAAGGTCCAGATCTTAATGTTCCAGAATGGCACCCTATTCATATTCTTGTTAAAGAACACGAATTTTTTCAAAATTCCGTTGTAAACTTTAAAATGTTAATAGACAAAATTATGGAAAAAAACAATTTTTCAGATGCTTTACCCTTAATAATTAAAATTCAAGAATATATAGATAAATTCGACAAAATAGAGCTTTATTTTCTTAAAGAAGAAAATGTTTTATTTGCAGCTTTAGAAAAACACGGAATTGAAAAACCACCAATGGTAATGTGGAAAGAACACGACATTTTTAGAGAACTTAGGAAAAGCTTAAAACAACTCAAAGAAAATAAAGATCCTAATTTTGAATCTTTCAAAGAAAAACTTTGGAAAATTGGAACCGGAATGGTTGATCTAATTCTAAACCATATTCATAAAGAACATTTTGTTTTATTTCCTTCTGCTCTTCAAACTATAGATGAGAATGAATGGAAATTAATCAGAGATGAATTTGACAAAATAGGATATTGTTGCTTTAATCCTATCCCATTTCCTAATAAATCATTACCAAACGAAGAGGAAGAAGATGTTGATATAGAAAAAATTAACAATTTAATTAGAAAATACATAGAAAAATCCAAATCCAATGAGGTTAAATTCCCAAGTGGTATACTTACAAAAGAACAAATTCTAGCAATTCTAAATACTCTTCCCATTGATATAACATTTGTTGATGAAAACGATGAAGTAAAATATTTCAATGAAACAAAAGACAGAATTTTTGTTAGAAGTAGAACAATCATTGGAAGAAAAGTTCAAAACTGCCATCCAGAAAAAAGTATAGAAATAGTTAACAAAATTCTTAGAGATTTTAAATCAGGAAAAAGAAATAAAGCTGATTTTTGGCTAAAACTAGGAGAAAAATTTGTTTTGATTCAATATTTTGCAGTAAGAGATGAAAAAGGAAAATACCTTGGAACTCTTGAAGTAACACAAGATATTGCACCAATTCAAAAAATATCTGGAGAAAAAAGAATATATGACGATCAATAATGATTGGAATTCTAAACTTTTTCAAAATTAAAAAAAATTAAATTAAAAACACCCCCATGAAATGAAAAAATAATTAATTGAGGGGGTGTTTTTTTAATGTTTATTAGGAAATTATTTGTAATTTTCAAAATTATGTGAAATTGTAGTCTTTTCTAAATTTTTTCATTTTTACTTGAATATTTTTTTGCTTCTAAAGTTGTAGTTCCCTTTTTTATAATTTCAATTGCTTCTTTTTTTAACGCTAATGTTTCTTCAAAAATCATGTGAAGGAGAACCATTTGAGAAACTACTGGAGATATTTTAGGAATTCCACTTTCAAGTCCTGCGGGTGGAATATATAATGTGGTATCTACCACTTCAGTTATTCTTGAATTATAACCACCAGTTATTGCGATTGTAAACGCATTAGAATCTCTGGCAACTTTCATTGATTTAACGGTATCTCTAATGTTTCCACTTGAGGAAATTCCAAAAACAACTGTTTTATCATCCATACCAACAGCACTAATAACTTGCATATGGGGGTCGTTATAATAGTTTGCAAAAAATCCTGCTCTAGTAAAAAGTAAAGAACCATATTCAGCTACTACCCCACTAGAACCTACTCCGAAAAAGAAGATTTTATTTGAATTGATAATTTTTTTGGCAATTTTCTTAATTTCTTCATCATCAACAAGTTTAGATAGATTACTCAAAGATTCAATAACTTCTGAAATTATTGCATTAGTTTCAATCGCAGTATCAGGCATTGAAGAAAGTTCTTTAGCAAGTTCTATTTTTAAGGCTTGAAATCCTTTATATCCAAGTTTTCTACTAAGCCTTGAAATAGTTGCTTCACCAACTTTTGCAAGCTCTGAAAGCTCACTTATTGAGTGATGTATTACATCATCAGGGTATTTTATAATATATCTGGCTATATTTTTTTCAGCTGGTTTTAATTGATCATATATAGCTTTCAATTTTTCAATAATACCTAATTTTACTTCTTCCATATTTCTATTAATTCACCTTTCCTTTCAAAGAATCTCTCAAGTAATTTTTCGATTTCTTTTTCTGCTTCCTCCATATCCATATTTTCAGTTTTTATTACAAAATCAGCTGTTTTTCCAAAATATATCGGTACCAAAACCTCAATTAATTCATATTTGTATTCTTTATATTTTCTTGAAAGTTCAAAAATTACAGAAATCCATAAATCTTCATTTATCCTACCGCTATTATTTGCAACCTCTAAAAGCCTTTCTGCTAAATCTTTAGAAAAAATTTTCAATATACTTTCTTGCTTTTCTATTATACCATTTTTGCATTTGTTTAAAAGATTTTCTACATCAACATTTATTGGTTCTGGAGTAATTTTAAGAATTTCACCGTAGATAGGAGCATCATTAATTTCATTAATATTCATCCAATTCTCTTTATAAACATCCATCAAATTAAAAAGCGTTCCAACAACTTCTCGGAACATATTACCTAGATGTTTTCCCGGATCTTTAACATCATGTATTTTGGCTCCAAGAGATGCTTGATACACAGGAAGTAAAGATTCATTAATTGCTGTAGTTGTCATCCAAATATCTATTCCAAATTTCGAAATATCAGAATCCCATATTTCTATAGGTTTTTTTACATAGATATCTATCATTTCTTTGCCAACACCAAAATCTCCTCCAATTGGTTGTCTAATCTTTTGGCCATATAAGACAGTAGTAAGTGGATAACAAATAGAGTTTGTAATAGTACCATCATACTTATGACGTATATAATAAGGAGTCACGTAAGATGTTTTACCTTCTAAAATAGGCTTCAGCAATCTTTCAATCCAAAATGGTTCAACACTTCTTAAATCAGAGTCTAAAAAAACTACAGCTTTAGCTCCAACTACATGGGCAATTTCAAAAATACTTCTCATAGCTGTTCCTTTACCAGAAATACCTTTATATACAAAAGTATAAAGATCCGATAATGTATTACTACTCATAAAATTCTCACGTGTTTTGTCATTTGAGCCTCCATCTGAATTAATAATACAAGATTTCATTTCAGGAAAATATTTTTGCAAACCTTTATCAGCAATTTCTGTTACATATCGAATGGTATCTTCATTATTAAAACTTGGTATACCCACAATAAGGTCATAAGGACCATTATTTGAAATTTTTTCTAAAACTTCTTCAGGTACAGTATATACTTTTAACCCTTCTTTTATCATTTTCAACCACCTCCATTAAATTCTATATATAAAAACTTTTTTCACACAATTCATCGAGAAGAAAAATATTTCCATCAATATTATTATTATACAAAAAACCAAAAGTTCCAACACAAAAAGATTTACGTTAACTTTGAATAATAATAAATAATCAAAAAAAGCTAATTCTAACTCTACCTTTTGTATAATTTAGAACTTTATTCAAAGAAACCTGTCTATATATACGAAGAATTTAATTTCTACCAATTTTGTCCGAATTGTAACATTAAGTTTAGACTAATTAATACATCATAGTGTATAATTGAGTTGTGCCTGAAATTAAAGACAATAATAAAAATTTTTTTATGGAGGTGTTTATTATGGCACTTTTATCAGCAAAAGACAGGGAATATTTAGTAGACTTATTCTCTAAGGAATTGGAAAACAAAGTAAAACTTATTTATTTTGGAGATTCAAAAGAAAACTGCGAGTATTGTGACTTAGAGGAACAAATTCTCGATGAACTTCAAGAACTCTCCGACAAGATTATTGTTGAAAGATATAACGTAAACGAACACAAGGATCTAGCAGAAAAATATGAAGTCGAAATGACTCCTGCTCTTATTCTTACACTAGAAGATGGAGAAGATAGAGGAGTAAGATTTTATGGTTTACCCTCAGGACACGAGTTTGGAACCTTAGTGCAAGATATTTTGACTTTTGGAAAAGGTGCAAAACCAGAGCTTTCAGCAAATACTATTGAAAAACTTAAAGCAATTGATAAGCCAGTAAGAATCAGTGTCTTTGTTACACCAACTTGTCCTTACTGCCCAAGAGCGGTTTTAACAGCACATAATTTTGCTCTTGTTAATCCACTTATAAAGGCAGAAATGATTGAAGCTAATGAATTCTTTGAATTAAGTAATGAATTTGGAGTTTCTTCTGTTCCACATATTGTAATTAACAGAAATCCAAATACTTTCTTTATTGGAGCATATCCTGAGGCACAATATCTTGAAGAAGTCTTGAAAGCAATAAAATAAGGAGGTGAACTTATATGGTTCACTTTGATCTAGGAAACATATCATCTGGTCCAAAAGATTACTACGACATTTTAATAGTTGGTGGAGGACCAGCTGGTCTCACTGCTGCTATATATGCAGGTCGTGCAGGGTTAACCGCTGCAGTTTTTGAAAAAGCAATAGAAGGTGGAGCTGTTACACAAACACATATTGTAGAAAATTGGCCGGGATTTATTCAAATTGAAGGTAGTGAACTTGGTGAAAAATTTGCTGAACATGCAAGAAATTTTGGAGCTGAATTAGTTAACGCAGAGGTTATAAAAATAACTTATGATGATGAATATAAATATGTTCACTTAGATAATGGAAAAGTTGTTAAAGGAAAAGTACTTGTTTATGCAACCGGTGCAGTTCCCAGACAACTCAACGTTCCAGGAGAAAAAGAATTCAGAGGTAAAGGCGTTACATATTGTGCAGCTTGTGATGGTTATCTTTTCTCTGGTAAAGATGTTGTGGTTGTTGGTGGAGGAGATAGTGCTTGTGACGAAGCTCATTTCTTAGCAAAGATGGTAAAAAGTATTACAATGGTACAAAATTTACCATATTTAACAGCTGCAAAAGTTTTACAAGACAGACTTTTCTCAAACGACAATGTGAAAGTTATTTATAATTCTGTTGTAAAGGAAATTAGAGGAAAAGATAAAGTAGAAGAAGTTGTAATAGTTAACAATGAAACCGGTGAAGAAAAAGTAATTAAAGCTGAAGGAGTATTTATCTACATAGGCCTTGTTCCAAAAAGCGATCTTTTAAAAGATATTGTTGAAGTTGACAAATTTGGATATATAAAGACTGACGAAAATATGGAAACAAATGTTCCTGGTATTTATGCCATTGGAGATGTGAGAGTTAAGAATTTAAGGCAAATTGTTACTGCTGCCGCAGATGGCGCAATTGCTGTTGAACATGCTGCAAAAAAATATTTCTAAGGAGGTGGCAATGTGCAACACTTAAAAATTACTATCTATACAACTCCAACATGTCCATTTTGTAAAAAGGCAAAAAGTTATTTTAAACAATTAGGACTAAAATTTAAAGAGTATGATGTATCAAAAGATCAAAGAGCTGCTGAAAAGATGTATAAAAAATCCGGTCAATTAGGTGTTCCTGTAATTGAAATAGGAAATCAAGTAATTGTAGGTTTCGATAAAGCTAAAATTGATAGAATATTAGGTATTAACTAAAGGCAGGAGGTTCCTGCCTTTAGTCTTTAAGGAGGTATTAACTATGAGCTTTTTTTCAAATTGGAAATTAAGATGTCCAATTTTTAGATTTTTTAGTAAGTTAATGATAAAAAAATTTAAAGTAGGAAAGAAGGTAAAATTATGAAAAAAGTATTATTATCTTTATTACTTATTATTTCTGTTTTTTCTTTTTCATATCAATATACAATTTACGATTTAGGAACAGGACATAAACTTTCTTTGATAGAAAACAAACCCTTAATTATTTATTTTTCTTCGCCTACATGCATTTATTGTAAAAAATTTGAAGATGAGGTCTTATCTAACGAAAGTTTCCAAAACATTTTAAGAGCTTCTTATATATTTGTTAAAATCAATCCAAATACACAAAGCACAACTTTTATGGGCGAAAAGTTTACCAACAATGAATTATTTGGTGCCTTTGGCGTTCGCGGAACTCCTACTTTTGTTTTTTGGTATAAAGATAAAGCTATAACTTCAATCCCGGGTTATATGCCTTTAAACGATTTTAAAAAGGCTCTTATGTATATTTTGAGGTATTTATATGAAAATTACCAAGAAAGTTTTGAAATATATTTAACTAGAGAAGACTTTTATCTTGGTCCATCAGAAATTATAAAAGTTTCTCATGAAGATTTCAATTTTGTTATTGAAAATGATAAAAACATCGAATATATAGAAGAAATTGAAAACGAAGATGATTTAGATATTTATAAAACTTACTTGACAAACTCAACTGAAACAGCTGAAAAATTGAAAAATTTAGGAGTTTTAAAAATTCTTGTCTTGGAGGACAAATAAATGTTATCAGTTTATAAGGATATAAGCATTTGGGTTGCTCTTGGACATGGAATACTTGCATTTTTTAGCCCGTGCGTTTTACCTTTAATTCCTGCGTTTTTAGGGATACTTTTTACTGCAAAAAATAAATTTAATAAAATATTGGGATTTTTTATTGGCTTTTCATTTTTATTTTCCATAATTGGTGTATTTTCTGGCCAAGTTGGGAGTTTTTTTGCAAACTATGGAACATTAATTAATTACATTTTAGGGACTTTAATAATTCTAATGGCAATTTTCTATTTGAGTGGAAAGCAAATTGTTAAAGAAAGTAAAATAAATGTTTGGAAATTCAAAGGTGGAGGATTTTTTACTGGTATTCTTTTTGGTGGCGCTATTGGTCTTGTTTGGATCCCATGTAGTAGTCCTATTTTAGGTTCAATTTTAACAATTGCTGCAGGCTCTAGCGCCTTAAAGGGCGGAATATTATTGTTTGTTTATTCCTTAGGAATTTCAATACCATTTTTGACAATCGGTATTCCTGTCTCTAAACTAATTTCATATAGTTTTGGAAAACCAAAATGGGAAATCTTTCTTAGAATTCTAGGAGGAACATTTTTAATTATTCTTGGAATTTTAATAATGACCGGAAAAATGATTGCGTGATATAATAAATATTACCGAGAGGAGGAACATTATGGCAAAGGCAGAAATGAATTGGTACAGTGGGATGTTATTTTTCTCTAAAACCACTTCTGGTCACGATCTCGTAATTGATGCTGCTGAAGTTGTTGGTGGAAAAGACGCTGGTCCAAGACCAAAAGAACTTATTTTATACTCATTAATGGGTTGTACAGGAATGGATGTTGTATCACTTTTAAGAAAAATGAGAGTGATAGAAAATTTGGAATCATTCAAAATGGAAATCGAATATGAGAACGCTCAAGAACATCCTAAAGTATATACTAAAATTCATTTAAAATATATATTCAAATTTAATGGTGAACCACCAAAAGATAAGGTCGAAAAGGCAGTTAATCTTTCTCAAGAAAGATATTGTGCAGTTTCAGCTATGCTTAGACAAGTAGTTCCTGATTTCAAACATGAAATTGTATACCTATAATATGGCAGATTATCCTGTTCAATATAACAATCCTGGACCAGAAGTTAAATTAAAAACAAAAAATGGATACCCAAGATTAGGTGCGACCCCGGATGACACCGGGGTTAATTTTGCACTTTTCTCTCGCCATGCTGAAAAAGTTGTTTTAGAATTATACCAAAAACATTCCGATTCAACCCCTTCACATACATTTGAACTTCACCCAGTAAGAAATAAAACGGGCGATATTTGGCATATATATGTTTATGGCGTTGGTCATGGTCAGTATTATGGTTGGAGAGTATATGGGCTTTATGATCCTGAAAATGGAAAAAGATTTAATCATAACAAATTACTTTTTGATCCATATGCTAAGGCAATTTCTAGTTATTTTGATTGGGATACTGAGTCAGTATATGGATATGACAAAAAATCCCCTTTAAAAGACTTATCATTTTCTTCAGAAGATTCTGCAAAAAATCCTGCAAAATCAATCGTTATTGATGATTCAAAATATGATTGGGATGATGATAAACATTTACATATTCCATGGGAAGATACTATCATTTACGAAATGCACGTACGACTCTTCACAATGAGTCCAACATCCAAAGTTAAGTACCCAGGCACTTTTTTAGGAATTTTGGAAAAATTAGATCATTTAAAAGAATTAGGAGTAACAACGATAGAATTAATGCCAATCTTTGAATTTAACTTTAACGCTAATGATAAGATAAATCCTCTAACTGGCGAAAAACTTAAAGATGTTTGGGGTTATAACCCTCTTGGATTTTTTGCTGTAACTGGAAATTACTCTGTTGGTCTTAAACTTGGAGAACAGGTTTTCCTTTTCAAAGATTTTGTAAAAGTTTTGCACAAAAATGGATTTGAGGTAATATTAGATGTCGTGTATAACCATACAGGAGAAGGAAATGAACTTGGCCCAACTGTTTCTTTCAGAGGAATTGATAATGAAATATATTACATGCTTGATCCAAATAATAAAAGATATTATCTAAATTACAGTGGTTGTGGAAATACTTTAAATTGCAACCATCCAGTTGTTAAGGAAATGATAATTGACAGTTTAAGATATTGGGCAACTGAAATGCATGTTGACGGCTTTAGATTTGATCTTGCTGCTGTTTTAGGAAGAACACCAGATGGAAAATGGTTGGGAGATTTATCTTTATTAAAAGATATTTCAGAAGATCCTATTTTGCACGATCTTAAATTGATCGCTGAAGGATGGGACGCAGCAGGTGGATATTTTCTTGGACAATTCCCTGAAGGTTGGGCGGAATGGAATGGTCAATATAGAGATACTGTTAGAAAATTTGTGCGTGGCGATGAAGGAGTAATTGTAGATCTTGCAAAAAGAATAACTGGAAGTCCAGATTTGTATGGTAAAAAACTTCCACATGCAAGTATTAACTTTGTAACGTGTCACGATGGTTTTACAATTAGAGATTTAGTGAGTTATAACCACAAACACAATGAAGAAAACGGCGAGAATAATAGAGATGGTGTAGATGAAAATTTCAGTTTTAACTACGGTGTCGAAGGCGAAACTGATAATCCTGAAATAAACAAAATCAGAAAACAACAAGTTAAAAACTTTATTACAATTTTAATGGTTTCCCATGGAACACCAATGATTCTAATGGGAGATGAAATGTACCGAACTCAATATGGAAATAATAATGCATATTGTCTAGATAATGAAAAAACTTGGTTAGATTGGACCTTAAAGGAAAAACATTATGATATTTTTAGATTCTTTAAAAAAATGATTGAATTCAGAAAATCACACCATGCTTTAAGAAGAAAACATTTCTTCACAGGAAAAGATTTAACTGGAGATGGAATAGCAGATATAAGCTGGCATGGAGTAAAACCCTTTCAGCCAGATTGGGGACACCATTCTCACTCGATTGCTTTTATGATAAGTGGAACGGATTTTATGTGTGAAAATATGAAGCCTGACAATGACATTTTCGTAATATTAAATCAATGGACTGAACCACTAAATTTTACCCTGCCTGTTCTCTACAAAAAAACTTGGTTTAGAGTCGTAGATACTTCAAAGGAATATCCATTTGACTTCCTAGATGAACCAGAGCAAATTGGTTTTACATATACTGCCGCTCCAAGAAGTTCAGTTATATTAATAAGCAAAGAAACCAAATGATCTTCTCACCACTCAAGTTCTCGTCCTGTAAAATCATAGAACTTTCCTGTTTCAGAAACTTTTTCTGACAAATCAATTATCCCTTTTGCTGAATCCTCTGGTTCTATTGGGGCTTCTTTACCTCCCATATCAGTTTTTACCCAACCCGGATGTACTGAAAAAACAATAATTTGTTCTCTCAAAAAGAAGCTAGATAATAACTTTGTAACCATGTTTAATGCTGCTTTTGAAACTGAATAGCTGTAACTTGTTGTACCAGAAGCATTTGAAATTGATCCAAGAATAGAATCTATATTTATGATTTTTCCACCTTGTCTTAATTTCTTATTCTTATATAATTCCTGAGTTAAAAATAACGCTCCTAAAGTATTTACTTTAAAAGAGCTGATAAAATTTTCATATACAAGTTCAGGAAACCTATCTCTATATAATACCCCTGCGTTATTTATGAGTATATCTACATCGTACTTTAGTTCAGAAGAAAATCTTATTATAGAATCATAATCGGAAACATCAAGTTCCATTATAACTAAATCAGCTCCACTATTTTTTAATTTTATCAAATTTTCTTCTTTTGGTTTTCTCGTAGCAGCGATAACCTTATTCCCTCTTTTTAATGCCTCCTTTGTAAGTGCCAAACCTATTCCTCTATTTGCGCCTGTAATTAAATATGTCATAATATCACCTCACAGTTTGACTTTCTTCATTCTTTTTGGATAAAAGATTGTTCTTAAATGTGATAAATTCTGGTAAATCTGACAAATTATCGGGTAATTCTCTATCGTCTTTTATAACTATCACAGGACTTCCCAAATCAACAAATGCATCTAAAGTTTCAACATCAAAATTAAACATTCTAATACAACCATGTGAAATTCTTCTGCCTACTTCCCATGGTTTTGTTGTACCGTGAATTCCAAAAGAAGGATCAGAAAATTGTAAAAATCTTGTCCCCAAACCATTTACAGGAGATCTTGGTGGAATATATTCTCCATACCAGTACAACGCAGGGTCAATTTGCTTATCTAATATCCAATAAATCCCTGGAGGTGTTGCATCACTTCTTCCTATTGCAACAGGAAATTCTTTAACAAGTTTTTCAGAATAATAAACAGCCAATCTTGAAGTATATAAATTAACCACAATGGTCGTAAGTCCTTCAAGAAATTGTACTGTTCCAATTTTGAGCTTCATTCCTGAATAAATTTTGTTTGGATCTTCAAGATCATTTATAATTTGAAGATCAGCAGTTCTTACTCCATATTTATTTGCAATTTCCCAAAGTGTTTCTCCTCTTTGTACAACATGTGTTCCAATAATTGTTTTGACATATGGTGTAAAATCCCCACGTAGATAGGTTGTAAAACCGTTTAATGTAAACAAATTATAATTTAATTGCTTTTTCTTTCCATTTTTCATTAAAAAAGTAATATTTAAATTGTTTTGAAACTCTTTCCTTCTTTTGTCTGTTATTAGCAAATATCCATCAGCGATTTTTACAATATTTAATGGAATATCATCAACTTTTGCATCTGAAACTATATAATCTGTTTCCACTTTAATAACCAAATTTAGGTTTCTTGTATCAGTATAGACTTTTAAATTAATAGACTTTTTATATTCTCGAATATCCAAGATGACGTCTGATACAACACCTGTTATAGTATGGTTTAAAGTATCTTTGCCGTAAACTATTGGAATAACCCAAGAATATTTTCCGTCTTTAAATTCATACAAATTATCCTCAATATTTTTGGCTTTAATAAAACCTGTCGGTGAATAAAGATAAACCCTAGGTTTTTCAACAGCATCATAATAGGGCTTTACTGATAAAATTACCCCTGTTGATGAAACAGATTCAATTTCAACATAATGTGCAGCTAATAACAAAATGCTTAAATAGCTTAAAATTAATACTAAAAATTTTTTCAATTTTCGCCCTCCAACATCCACTTTATTGCTTCAGAAAATTTTTTTGCCCAAAAAGCTTCATTGTGTACTCCATCTGGATCAAAAGAATATTTTACTTTTACATTCAAACTTTCTAAAAGTTCCTTCATTTTAATAACATCTTCCACGAACATTGGATTATCAGATTCTTTTCCACCAACATATAAATAAATTTTTGAATTTAAAGGAGGATTTTTCTCAACAAAATTAAAAATTTCGTGATTTCCAAAAAATAGAGAAGGACTCATCACAATAGCTCCAGAAAATACTGGGCATTTTGAAACGGCATATAAAGAAATCAAACCACCCATTGAAGAACCACCTATGTAATTTTTATCTTCTATAGTTCGATATTTTTTATCTATATAAGGCTTTAATGTGTTAACGATAAATTCTAAATATTTATCTCCTTTCCCTCCTTTTTTATATTCCTCATCATACCAAGGAGAGTATTCTGAAAGTCTATCAGCATTATTATAAATACCTACTACTATTACTGGCTCTATTTCTTTATTTAAAATCATTCTGTCCAAAGTTTCATCAACCTGCCATTCAACACCTATAAATGAAGTTTTTGCATCAAATAAATTTTGTCCATCATGTAGATATAAAACTGGATAACTTTTTGAAGTGTCTTTTTCATATCCCATTGGAAGGTAAACAATGATATTTCTACTATTATCTAGTTCAGGGGAATAAAAATCTTTTATTAATTCTAATGACCCACTCAAATCTTTCCACCCCTTAACTTTCACGGTTATTTTAGTTCCATCTTTTGAAACTTTCATGATTCTGTATTTTTGCCTATTTTCAATTGTGTCTGAACTACCTCTAGTAATTAAAAACTTTATTATTCCACTTAAATCTGCTTCCAGTACATAATAATTCTCTTCTTTCTTGAATTTAAATTTTTCATCATTTACATTCCAATTATTGAAATTTCCTGAAATATAAATATCTGAATCTTCAGGAGTATTTTCAGGAACATATACAATAAAAGTTACTTTATATCCGTAAAAGAATGTCACTAAAATTAATAGGAAAAACAAAATAGCTTTCTTCATATTTTCCACCTCTGTCAAATTATTATAGCACAGTTAAATTTTTTGAGTTTTTCCTCTATATTTTAGATGCCACTTAAAAGCTGTTTCTATTATTTCTTCAAGGCTGTATTTAGGACTCCAACCTAATTTTTTTCTTGCTTTTTCACTGTTAGCTATTAAATATGGTGGATCTCCAGGCCTTCTATCTGCTTCTACTACCTTAAAATTTGTTTTTGTGACCCTTTTAACAGCGTCAATAACTTCTCTTACTGAATAACCATCTCCGCTTCCCAAATTAAAATAATCTGTTTCTCCTCCGTCAAGCAAATATTCTAAACCCTTAATATGAGCATCGGCAAGGTCATTAACATGTATAAAATCCCTTATACACGTTCCATCCTTTGTATCGTAATCTGTTCCAAATATTTTAATATCCTCTCTTACACCCAAGGCTGCATCTAATATTAAAGGTATAAGATGTGTTTCGGGATTGTGAGCTTCACCTATTTCAGTTTCCTCATCAGCACCTGCAGCGTTAAAATATCTAAATCGGATACTTTTTAATCCATATGCTTTATCATAATCTTCTAAAATTTGTTCAACCATCCATTTGCTTCTACCATATGGATTAATAGGGTTTTTAGGATCATCTTCCTTTATTGGTATTCGTTCCGGATGGCCATAAACCGCAGCAGTTGAGGAAAAAATAAATTTTTTTATATTATTTTTCAACATGACTTTTAAAAGTGTTATTGTGTTTGACACATTATTAATATAATATTTTTGAGGATCTTTCACTGATTCGCCAACCTCAATATATGCACAAAAATGCATGACTGCTTCAATATTGTAGTGCTTAAAAACATTATCCAAAAGTTGTTCATCAGAAATATCACCAGGTATAAATTCTCCCCATTTTGCAAAACTTTTATAACCATGTGATAAATTGTCATATACAATTACATCGTATCCTTTATTACTCAACATTTTACAAACATGTGAACCAATATATCCTGCCCCTCCGGCAACTAATATAGACATCTTTTTCCCTCCTACTATTTATACTGTATTACTTTAATTATACTTTAAACATTTCAAAAATGTTATAATAATTGTGTAAAAACTTTTGAGGAGTGATAGATAATGCAACTAACGTTGTTTCAAGACTATTTCAATAATAATATTAAAAACCAAAAACCACTTGCAAAACCTTTTTTAAAATGGGCTGGAGGTAAAACTCAAATTCTTTCCGAAATTGATAAGAGATTACCATTAGAATTAAAGAAAGGGAAAAAAATGAAGTATGTTGAACCTTTTGTTGGTGGCGGAGCGGTTTTATTTCATTTATTGAATAACTATAATCTAGAAAAAGCATATATAATAGATCTTAACGAAAATCTAATTAACCTTTACCAAGTAATAAAAAGTAACGTAGATGATTTAATTAATTTCTTAAGAATTTTAGAAAAGAAATACAAAAAGAGTACTTACGAGGAAAGGAAAAAGCTTTATTATTCTAAGAGAAAAGAGTTTAATGAATTAAAAAATAATAAAATTAAAAAAGCCGCATTATTAATTTTTTTAAATAAAACATGCTATAACGGTTTGTATAGGGTAAATTCTAAAGGAGAGTTTAATGTTCCGTTTGGAAGATACAAAAATCCCAAAATTCTAGATGAAGAAAACTTAATTAATGTATCTCTTGCCTTACAAAATGTCGAGATATTTTGTGGAGATTTTGAAATAAGTAAAAATTTTATAGATGAAAATACTTTTGTTTATATTGACCCACCATACAGACCCCTCAGCAATACTTCAAATTTTACTTCATACTCTAACAATACTTTTGATGACAATGAACAAATTAGGTTGAAAAAATTTTTTGATTTTATAACCCAAAAAAAAGCTAAAGCTCTTTTGAGTAATTCTGATCCTAAAAACACGGATCCTAACGATAATTTTTTTGACGAGCTTTATAAGGATTATATAATTGAACGAATTCTTGCAAAAAGAATGATAAATTCTAAAGGCAATAGCCGAGGTTATATTTATGAACTTTTAATAAGAAACTACGATAAATAGAACAAATAAGTATGGAGGTAGTGTATGGATTTTAATGAATTCATAAATTCATTATCAGATACAAATGCTACATTAAATTACTTCACGGATTTTGACAAAATCACTGAAAAAATATCTAAAATAGAAATAAAATTGCATCAATTAAATTATTTAATTGGAAAAAAAGATTTAAAGAAAGCTGTTTATGAACTTTTCAATGAAAATCCTTCTGTATTTGATGTTCTTAATATATTAATTGCTGTTAGAGATAAAAATACAAAAGTTTTGGATGAAAAAGGGGACACAGTACTTTTAAAAAACTTTTTTGAAAATCCAGAAAAAATTTATAAATATTTAAAAGAAACAGGTTTAGAAGAAGTCTTTATGAAGAAAGAGATTAAAAATTTAGTAGATTACGTTTTCGGTATTGAAGTTGGGCTTGATACAAATGCAAGAAAAAATCGTTCTGGAAAAATCATGGCAAAAATTATAGAAAATATATTCGAAAAAAATGGTATAAATTTCTCAAAAGAAGTGAAATCAAATCTTTTCCCAGAAATTACAAACTTAGGATTTGATTTAAAACGATTTGATTATGTCATAAAAACACCTGAAAAGCACTATTTAATTGAAGTTAATTATTATAATGTTGGAGGTTCAAAATTGAATGAAATCGCTAGATCGTATATTGAGATTGCATTAAAAATTAACAAATATAGAAATTACGAATTTGTATGGATTACTGATGGAAAAGGATGGTTATCTGCAAAAAATAAGATAAAAGAAGCTTTTCAACATATTAAACATATTTATAATCTAAAAACTCTGAAAAAATTTATTGAAATTTTAAAAAAGGAGAACTGAGTATGAATAATTTTGATAAGTTAGAAATTACTACAGTTTGGTCATTCCCAGAAAGAGGAAAATGGAAAACACATAATTCAAAATATAGAGGGAATTTCGCTCCACAAATCCCTCGCAATGTAATCCTTAGATATTCTAAAGAAGGAGAAATAATCTTGGATCCGATGGTTGGGAGTGGCACCACATTAATTGAAGCAAAAATACTTAACAGAAGAGCTATAGGATATGATATTAATCCAGAATCGGTTAAAATTACTAAACAAAATTTAAATTTTGAAGGAAATTATAAATACGAACCTATAGTTAAAATAGGAGATGCACGAAATCTTTCTGAAATAAAAGACGAAACGATTGACTTAATTATTACACACCCTCCCTATTTGAATATAATTAAATATTCTAATGGACAAATTGACCAAGATTTGTCAAATATTTCTGATTTAAATAAATTTATTTTTGAATTTGAAAAGGTAGTTAAAGAACTTTATAGAGTTCTAAAACAAAACAAATATTGTGCCATTTTAATTGGTGACACTCGAAGGCGGGGACATTATATTCCTCTTTCATTCTATGTCATGAAATTATTTTTAAAAAACGGATTTGTTTTAAAAGAAGATATCATTAAAATACAGCACAATTGTCAATCAACACCATTTTGGGAAAAACAAGTTGAAAAATACAATTTTTACCTAATAATGCATGAACATTTATTTATTTTCAGAAAACCTAAAAAAAATGAAAAATTAACTCCTATAAAATATAGCACAGGTTCTTTTATTTAATAATAAATAAATTTATGGATAGTAAGTGTTTATTTTATTTTTTTCAACAATTGGAGAGTGAAATATGACAATACTTGATGAAATCAAAAAAAACATTAACGCTAATTATTTTATTTCTGCTTCAGCTGGTACAGGAAAAACATATACAATAACAAACTATTATATCTTTATTCTTGAAGAATATGAAAAAGTAAATTACCCAGATATAGTTGATCAAATAGTTGTTGTTACATTCACAAGAAAAGCTGCTTCAGAAATGAAAGAAAGAATTATTGAAGCAGTTAAAGAAAAATTAGAATCTGCCAAAAAGTCTCGCAATCAAAAACTTATTCAATACTGGGAAAATGTAAATAATAACCTTCCAAGGGCTGTAATATCAACAATTGATAGTTTTTGCCAGAGAATACTAAAAGAAGAGAATTTAAATATTGGCGTTGATCCCAATTTTACTATAATTAGTGATATAAAGTCTGAAAAGATAATTGAAAAATCGATATATCTTACTTTAAAATATACTTTTGAACTTTTTGATTTTGAAAAGACTAAGATTACTACTAATTTATTAAGTAGAAGAAAAGAAAAAATTGAAAAATTACTTTCAGAATTACTAGAATATAAAATTGGTATAAAAACTCTTTTTGAAAAATTAGGAGATATAAATAAAGTAGAAACTTTATTAAAAGAAACATTAGTTAATTGGCGAACTGAAATGAAAAAATCCACTATTTCCGATAAATTACTCAAATTTGCCAAAGATGATTCAGAAGCTTTAATTGCTTTCAAACTTATGACTCTTATAGCAAAAGAAATATACGAAGGAAATACCATTGATAATTTTGAATTCGATTTCAAAGGTGTTCTAGAAAAAACTTTAGAAATTCTTGATATCGAAGAAATTAGAAGAAAATATACTGAAAGATTCAAATACATAATTGTCGATGAATTCCAAGATACAAACTATCTTCAAAAAGAATTATTTGATAAATTACATGAAAAAAACAATTTTATTTTTTATGTGGGTGATAGAAAGCAATCAATTTACAGATTTAGAGGTTCAGACGTTTCTGTTTTTTTAAAAACACAGCAAGAATTCGAAATAAAATCAAACGAAAATTATAAAGTACTTGCTTTGCAGGATAATTATCGTTCTAATAAACACCTCGTTCGTTTTTTTAACTATATTTCAAAAGAAAAACTATTTAATAAACACTTGATTGGTGATAATGAAAAATATGAAGTTTTCAAAGCAATTGAACCAGATATATATGAAAAACTCTGGTTTTATCAAATGGATATTTCTAATCCACAAATAGAAATCGACGGAAAAGTCCCAGGAATTGAAAAAGAAAGTGGCGGAAGAATTAAATATGTCATTATTAAAAACAAGAATGATGAAGGTAAAATTGAAAAAGAAGCCCAAACAGCGGCGTACATCATTTCTAAACTTGTAGGAAAAACATTGACAACTAAGGATGGTAATGATCACATTATTTCATATAAAGATTTTGCAATACTGAGATCTAGAATATCAAACGCCGAAGAAATTTATTCAACAACATTTAAAAAATATGGGATACCACTTTATATAGTTGGTGGAAGGAATTTCTATAAAAGATTAGAAATCAAAGCTTTATTAAATACTTTAAATGCCATTCAAAATCCAAATAACAATTTTTTCTTTACTCAATTTTTCTTCTCTCCACTAGTTTTAGGTACTTTCCAAGATTATTACAAGATAGTTCAAGAAAACAATGGAGAGCCTTTATTCCAAACTGCAAAGAACATTTCATTTTCAAATGAAAAAATCTCAAAATCAATAAAGGTGCTTGAAAAATACTCTGAGCTTAAATATTATATTAAGCCCACTGAAGTTCTGAAAGGAATTATAGAAGAACTTAATTATTTTGAAAATCTAACAAAATTTGAAGATTACAAAACCGCAATTTTAAACGTTAGAAAACTTCTTCTTGAAGCTTCAAATATGGACCAAGTTGCAACCTCATTTTTAGAACTTGTCAAACTTATTCAAAAATTATCAGAGGCAAGTGAAGGCGAAGCAACTTTAGAAGATGAAACTTCAGATAGTGTTAAATTAATGTCAATACATGCTGCAAAAGGACTTGAATTCAAAATAGTATTGTTAGGAGATCTTTTAGATACAAAAGAAAATAAATCTGGGAAAACTATTCAATTTACCAGTACAAGTAATAATAAGAGATATTATATCTTAGAAAAATTTTTGGAAGAATTTAGAAATTCAAATAATCCAGAAATATTAGAAGCAATTAAACTTTTCTATCTTAATGATGTGTATGATGAAACTGAACTCCAAAGAAAATTATATGTTGCCATAACAAGAGCTTCCGAAATGTTTATCCCACTTATTTTTCCTGAAGTCAACTCAATTTCAGGGAAATTCTTAAAACTAACTGATTCTGAAATTGAAGAATTAAAAAGAATAACTGATAGTTTTGAAATATTAGAACTTGAAAATGTTCAAATTGAAGAATTTGAAACTCATACTGAAATATCTTCGGAAAAAATACCAGAGGAAAATCTTCTCGATTTGAGAAATCTTGCTTATAAAGCTTATATTTCACCTACTACCATTTATAATTTTGTAGAAAAAGAAAAGGAAAGAGAAATAGACGAAGAAGAAAAATTATATGATTTAAACAACTTATTTTCTGAAGAGACTTTCGAAGGAACTGAAATACACCAAAAACTTTCCTCAATTAATTCTCTTTCTCAACTCAAATATTTAGAAGAAACGGGAATTATAAAAGTAAATATTTCCGAAAAACTTGAAGATTTATTTGAAAATTCATCAATTTTTTCCGAATGGAGATTAGTAAAACCTTTCAAATTTAAAGACCGAAACTATATGCTTTTTGGAATACCCGATAAAGTTTTTAAAAAAGGAAATAATTTTTATGTGGTTGATTTCAAACATACAGATTTAAATAATAAAGAAAAACTTGAAAAATATGTCTTTCAGATAAAATTTTATATGTATTTATTAAAAGATTTAGGAAATGTATCTGAAGGAAGGATTGTTTCCACAAAAACTGGAGAGGTAATTAATGTTGCTCCACCTGATGAAAGTTTTGTAGAAGAAATTAAAAGCAAAATTGAAAAATACGAAAAGGTGATCTTATGAGAAAAACAATTATAATCGAACCAAATAGTAATCATTTTGACTATCTTGCAAAAGAAATCAAAAAATATTATAATCCATACTCTTTTCTATTTATTGGGCCTACTGGTCATTATGTAAGACAAGTTTCTGATAAATTTGCGGTTTTATTAGGAAAAACCATAAACAAAGATTCTTTCATGGTTATAAATCAATACGTCACAGAAAAACTGTTAAAAAATAACATGGATGCCGTATATTTTGATAGAGATTTTTTAAAGGCTTTTATTGCAGAAAAAGTTGAAGAATTACTGAAAGCGCAAGAAAAAAACAAAGATAGTTACTACGATTTTCTTAGGGTGGTTTCAAGATCAAAAGGTATAATAGATTACATACTTGATTTATTTGAAAAGGCTTGGGAATTAAATAACAGTGAAAACATACAAATTCCAACTTATTATAAAGAAATTGAAACAATTTTAAATCAAGATGGTAATTTGCCAAAGCTTTTAAAAGAACTTTTAAGAGAAATTGCTCTTTTCTTTCAAAAAACAGAAAATATTTTCGATCCTATCACCACATACAAATGGTATATTGAAAACGCAGATTTTTTTGAAAATCAAAAAGAAACACTTGTTATTAGTGGTTTTTTTGATCTTACTCCCCTTGTTAGAAAAACCCTCCAAAAATTATTTGAAAAAAGCCAAAATGTTTATTTTTATGTTTGGCAAAAAATTAGTGATAGAGCATTCAAAGAAATTGACGAAGTATATAAGTTTTTAGAAGAAAATAATTTTCAGATTGGCGAAATTAAACCAATTAAATTAAACCTTAAAACTTTTACCGAGGGGTTTTCGTTTAAAAACCCTTCAAGTGAAATAAAAAATATTTGTGGCAAAATCAAAAGACTCATCATTAATGGTGTTAAACCTGGAGATATAGCAGTTGTTGCGCCAAACAATCAAATAATGTTTCAATTATCCGAGGAAATGAAAGATATGTCAATCCCTCATAATATCTCGGGTACTGTTAAACTTTCAGAAAGCAAAATAGTGAAAATGTTACTTCAACCTTTAAAAACAATATTTTCCGGATATGAAATAGAAGACATACTAGCTTTAATTGAATCGCCATATGTGCCTAACAGGAAACTTACTATGGATCAGGTAGAAGAACTATTTAAAGAATTCGGCTTCTTAACTATAGATCTTAAGCCTTCCTTAATAACCGAGAAAAATATAGAAGAGATTTTTTTGGCTCCCATTAACGAAAAAATAGAAAAACTTTCTCAAATTAAAGAAGATGACACATATCAAGAAAGAGTTGACAAAATTGAAGAATATAAAAATTTCTCTGAAATAATTAAAACCACTTTTGACTTATTAATTTCAATTGAAAAAAACATGAAAAATGATTTCTTTGAGTGGTATAAAAACTTTGCAAAAGAAACCATCAATAATATCTCTTTATTCAAAAATGACCAATATTTAAACGATGAAAGTATAATGAAAGAACTTAATGCACTTTTTAAATTTTCTGAAATTTTGACCAAATTACAAAAATACAAATCTGTTCTATTTAAAAACAAAAAAGTTTCGTGGGAAACACTTTATAAAATTCTTAACAATCTTCTAAATGTAGAAACTTATAAAACATCACTAAGATATTCAAACTCTGTTGAAATTTTTGACGTATCTACAGCTAGATTTGTAGGAAAAAAATACAAATTTTTTGTACATTTCGTCGATTCATATTATCCTTCTTTTAATATCAATCCATTAATATTACAAACAAAAAGTAATTCAAGAAATTTCGCAAGTTATATCGAAGAAATTGAAAGAAGAAATACTATTCTTTCCTTTATTTTCTCTGAAAAAAATTTCATTTCATATCCAACTGCTAGTTTAAAAGGTGAGCCTATTCTTCCATCTCAATACATGAAAGAATTTTGTAATAGCATTAAACAAGAAAAAGAAGAAGACATTCTTCCTAATCCTAAAAATATCTACTCAATTCAAGACAAAGAAATTTTTACTGCTTTACAAAAAAGAGGAAATCTTCTAAAAAGTTCTGAAAAAGAATGGTTAAGAAGTTTCCAAATTTCAACATTAAGCCATAGTAAAATTTCGTCATATGTTGATTGTCCATTTTATTTTTTCTTAAGAGAAATTGCAAAAGTTAAACCAATAAGCAAAGATAAAACATATCTCTATAAGGGAATTTTAATTCACAGGATACTAAAAGAAATTTTCGACAAAAATCTTTTTTCAAATTCAGAAGAAATAAATGTAGAAGAAATAAAAAAATTAGTCGAAAAAGAGTACAATGAAATTTTTAGAAATGAAATGGCACAATATTCTCTTCCCAAAATGATTAAAATAGATGAATATTCAAATTTACTTTCCAATTTCTTATTTGAAAACCTTTCTGAGGAAGGCTATCTTAAAATAGTTGGAAAATTTAAGCTCCATAGAAAAAAGACTAAAGAACTAGAAACTCAGTATAAAACCTCTTTACAATTCAAGGATAAAGATTATGAGTTTGAAGTTAGAATTGATAGAATTGACGAATTAGATAAAAATTATTCAAATTTCATAGGTAAAAATTCTAAGGAAGTTCAAAAAAACATTATAGAATCTCAAAAGAAATCATTAGCAATTATAGATTACAAAAGCTCTTTGAAAAAAATTTATGCAGAACAACTTTTATTGTATGATTTAGTTTATAGAAAATCTATAAAAGCAGAAAATTTCGATACATTTTTGATTTTCTTTAATACTTCTGGTGATTATCCAAAAAATTATTTTATAAAAAGGGAAGATAACAAACTTATTTTAAAGGGTGCAGGAAAGTCTACTTCTTATTTTGAAGTTTCTTATCAATTTTTCTTGAACTGGTTAGTAGAAATTATAGAAAAAATTTCTTCTGGAAATTTTGTTCCTATTGCACTTGAAAGTGATAATAATGAAATAAAACCATTTTTAAATTATATAAAAGATTTAACAGCATATAGTATAAAAACCACAAAAGAAAAAAAATGTATAAATTACAATAATTCTTGTGACTTTGCCGATATTTGTCAGAATTTTGAAATATACTCAAACGTAAAATTGAAAAAATAAAAATCACTTTTTAAATTTTTCTTTTATTTTTTTCACTGTTATTCTTCCCCAGATAAAGGTCATAACTGCAGATGTAGCATTACCGGCTACAATGCCCCACCAAACACCATTTAATCCTATTTTAAGCACAAACACAAACAAATAAGAAAAAAGCACTTGCATAATGACTGTTCTATTAATAGAAACAATCATACTTTTTATCCCATGCCCGATTCCCTGAAACATTCCAGAAGTAAACATTCCAAAAGGAACACCAGGTAAAAATAATGAGAGAATCCTTAAAGAGGTTACAAGTGAATCATAAATTTTTGATCCATTAGATGCATAAGTAAATACTTTCGCAATATAGGGGGCAAAAATCATGATGGAAAGCATCACAAAAATTGAAATAATTAATCCAAACTTAATTGCAAATAAATGTGCCGTTTCTAATTTTTCGCCATTTTTTTGACCATATGAAGCTCCAGTTACAGCTGTTACAGCTGTTGAAATACCAATAAGTGGAACGGTACCAAAATTAATTATTCTCCAAGAACTTGTAAAGACTGCTACACCAAAATCTCCACCTGCTTTTACCGCAAACACATTCAACACAAAAATTGCTACTGACATTGAGATTTGAGCAATAGAAGATGGTATTCCGACTCTGAGGATATCTTTAACGATCTCAAAATCAAATTTAAAACCTTTTATATGTAAACTTACATAGATATTCTTTTTGAAAAACAACCAATAAGTAATTAAAATAGATGAAATGAAAATAGACACAACGGTTGCATACGCTGCCCCTTTAACCCCTAATTTAAATAAATATATAAAAACGGGATCTAAAAAAATATTTAAAACAGCACCAATCGTAATTGCATACATTGCTTTTGTTGCATCACCTTCGCCCCTTAAAATTCCATTAGCCGTATTGTTATATAATAAAAGAGGAATAGCAAACAATAACACATATGCATATTGAAGAGTTAGGTTAAATGTAATTTCAGAAGTTCCTATAAAACCAAGGACAGGTTTTATAAAAATCAGAAAAATTATCGTTAACACAATTCCAATAAAAACGGCCAAAAAAATAGAATTTGAAGCGGCTATATCCGCCTTAGTTTTATTCTTTTCACCTATTTTTCTTGAAATTACTGAACTTGCTCCAACTCCTAAACCAGATGAAATAGAAATAATTATCATAAATATTGGAAAAAACACACCTATTGCAGCCAAAGACTCTGGACCTAATCCAGCAACCCATATACCATCAACCAAATTGTATAGTGTTTGTACCAACATGGCAAAAATCATTGGTATCGAAAGCTTTATAATGGCCTTTTTTGGATCTCCTTGCAATATTCTTACACCTTTTGTTTCCATTTTTTCCTCCTATTTTCAAACTTAAAACTCTTTTATTCACATAAAAATGGCTCCGGAAATCCGGAGCCATTTTTTCGCTTTCAACTTAACTTATTTGTTTACGCATTCTTTTAAATCTTTACCAGGTTTGAATTTGGGAACTTTTCTTGCAGGAATCTTAATCTTTTGTCTTGTTCTTGGGTTTACTCCTGTTCTTGCAGCTGCTTTTCTTACTTCAAATGTACCAAAACCAACAAGTTGAACCTTTTCCCCCTTAGAAAGCGCTTCAGAAATGGATTCAAATACAGCGTCAACAACAGCTTTAACGTCTTTTTTCTTTAATCCTGGAACTTTCTCAGCAACCATGTTCACAAGTTCTTTTTTACTCATACTTTTCCCTCCCTCTTAAAAGATAATATCAAATACGTTTATAATATAGCACTTTTGGCAAAACTTTTGCAAATCACGTATCTATAAGGTTTATTGAAGATTTATATAGAAAAACGAAGAAAACATAAGATTTTTTTAATTATTTTTGATTTTTCTGTAGAAATCATCTATAATCTTTGCTATTTCAAATTTTGTCTTATTTTCTGAAGAAATCACTAAATCAGCTCTTTGAGAAAATGTATTATGGACACTTTCATATATATCTCTAGCTAGCTTAATTTTTTTTGAAATTTTTCCAATACGCTGAAGATATTTTTCTTTTGGTATTTTTATGTATATAATTTTACCATTAAATAATTCTAAATTTGACAAAGTACCAAGAGTTACAATAAATTTGTCACTATACTTTCGAAATCTTTTCAAAATTTTACCTTCAAAAGCTCTTATGCCACTAAAACCATTATCCCGAAGAATTCTGTTGAAATTTTTTTTATGCTCAACTTTCAATATATCGTCCAAATCAATTACATCGTACCCAAAATCTTCTTTCAAAATTTTACCAACTGCAGATTTCCCAGAACCAGGTAGTCCAACTATATAAAACAACAATTTATCCCCCCTAATCCTTCATTATCTTTACATAAACTTTCCTTCTTCTTGGACCATCAAATTCACAAAAGTAAATACCCTGCCATGTTCCAAGAAGAAGTTTTCCATTGTCAATAATCAATGAAATTGATGGAGAAACTAAAGTGGATTTTACATGAGAATCAGAATTTCCTTCAGCATGAGAATAATTTAAGTCTGGAGGAACTATTTTAGAAAGGGTATTTTCAATATCAAATTTTACGGAAGGATCTGCATTTTCATTAATTGTTACTCCGGCAGTAGTGTGAGGTACATATACTATGCAAACGCCAGAAACCACACCTGATTTTTCAACAAAATGCTTAACAGTGCTGGTAATGTCTACTAAAGCATTTCTATTTTTTGTGCTTAATTCAAAGGAAAAAAGCATATAACCCCCCCTAGCGAATTTTATTATATCATAAATAGGCCTTAATATGCAAAAAGCTTGATTTTTTTGTTAAAAATTGATACAATTGAAAATGCAAATCATTTGCATTACGAGGTGAAATTAATGGTACTTACTAAATGGCGTGAAAAAATTCTAAAAACAATTGAAGAAAGCGAAAAACCCTTAACTGCTGATGAAATCTATATGAAAAACAATTTTAAGCCAAATTTTTCAACTGTATATAGAGCTTTGAAATTTTTAGAAAATAAAAATCTTATTAAATCAGTTTCATTCGATACTGGTCAAAAGTATTTCTATTCAAATAAGAAACATTATCACTTTTTATATTGTATAAAATGTGGTGAAATTGAAGTTTTCAACAAATGTATAGCTACACAACTTGAAGAATTTATCAATAAAAACTTTAATTTCAAAATAACTGATCATGTTTTTTACTTTAAAGGTTTGTGCAAAAATTGTAAGGAGGATGAAAAGAAGTGAAAAAATTATCTATTATACTTTTTATTTCCTTTTTAGTTTCAACAATTTTCTCTTTAAATATTGTTTGTACTATAAATCCCTATTATCTGCTTGTTAAGGAACTAGTCGCGGATAAAGCCGAGGTCAGTTTATTATTGAAACCTGGTGTTAATCCGCATATATATTCTTTAAAAGTTAGTGATGTAAAACTACTAAACTCTGCTGACTTAATTATTGCAAATGGTTATTTAGAACCTTATTTAGATAAATTTAACAATAATAATGTTTTCTATATTTCAAATTCTATTCCTAAAATTTTAATTGAACATGAAAATCCACATTTTTGGCTCGATCCATTTTTTGTAAAATATTATATTATTCCAGCAATTGTACAAAAATTATCTGATTTAGATCCAGCAAACAAAAATTTTTTTGAAGAAAACGCTAAGAATATTATTAATGAAATAGACAAATTTATTTTTGAATCTTTTGATGTTTTAAGAAATATAAATGGAAAAATACTTGTCCACCATCCAAGTTTTTATTATTATTTTAAAGAATTTGGTATTGAAATTTATTGGATAGAAGAAGGGCATAATACTTCTACTAGTATAAAAGAACTTTTAAATATTATTAAATCTCAAAACATTGCAGCTATTTTTTCTGAAATTCAACAACCAAACAAAGAAATTGAAATTATTTCTAAGGAACTTGGAAAAAAATATTTTGTGTTAGACCCACTTGGAGTTGACTCAAAAACATTTATGGAACTTTACTACAAAAATTTAAATGAAATAAGAAAGGCGGTTTCAAATGAATAATTACGTCATTATTGTAGAAAATCTAAGCTACAAAATCAACGATACGGTGATTTTGAAAAACATAAATTTTAAAATTCCCGAAGGAGATTTTGTAGGAATAATTGGACCAAATGGTGCAGGAAAATCAACTCTTGTAAAAATCCTAATTGGAAAAATAACAGATTTTGAAGGTAAAATAAATGTTAAAGGTACAATCGGATATGTTCCACAATTTCAATCTATTAATAGAGAAGTACCAATTAAAGCTTATCAATTTGTTTTAATGGGAACTTATAAAAATCAAAAAAACATTGAAAAAATACCCGAATTATTAAAAGTTGTTGGATTATCTGGTAGAGAAAATAGTTTAGTTGGAAACATGTCAGGGGGAGAACTACAAAGGTTATCTCTTGCAAGAGCATTAATTTCCGATCCTGATATTTTGATTCTAGACGAACCCGAGGCCGGGGTAGATCAAATGGGAAAAGCAAAATTTTATGAACTTCTAGAAAAAATTCAATCAGATAGAAAATTAACAATAATAATGATTTCTCATGATATTGGTATGGTTTTTGAAAAATGTAAAACTGTAATGTGTTTAAATAAAACTCTTCATTGTCATGGCCCAAGCGAAAAAATTAATCCTGACGAATTAAAAATTTTATTTCCCGATTTTGATTTGTGGATAAGAGCTAAAGATCATTATGAAAAGGAGCATAAAAATGGTGAATGAAATTTTTCAATATGATTTTCTGAGAATTGCCTTTTTTGCAAGTTTATTATCTGGTATTGCAGCCGCTATTATTTCTCCTATAATTGTTTATAAAAAAATGGAATTTATTGGAGACGGTACAGCTCATGCTGCTTTTGCTGGTTTAGCAATAGGTTTATTTCTAAATATTGATTATAGATTTATTTCAATTATAACAGCCATTTTGTTTTCTTTATTGATCAGTTTTTTCTCAAACAGAAACAAAATAAATGAAAATAGTGCTATTGGAATGTTACTTCCCGTTTTCATGTCCATTGGTGTAATTATTCTATCTAAAAGTTCTACTTATGTTCAAGATATCACCAGTTATCTGTTTGGAGATATTTTGCTTGTTAACTTATCTGATGTTTGGTTTCTTATATTTGTTATTTTTTCCATGGCTTTTTTAATTTATCTTTTCCGTTATGAAATTTTATTTTTCTTGGCAGATGAGGAAATGGCTGAATTTTATGGTGTTAATACAAAACTAGTTAGAACAATTCTTTTGATTTTAATTTCAGTTTCTGTTGTAAGTATTGTAAAAATATCTGGAATCATCTTGTTAGGTGCTTTATTGATAATTCCCGGACTTTTTGCAAAAAAATTGTCCAGATCATTTTTCTCAGTTTTTATTCTTGCTATAATCTATAATCTCATAATCGCTTCTATTGGTTTTTTACTTTCATATTATCTAGACGTTTCGCCAGGACCCACAATTGTATTAGCCTCCTTTTTTGCTTTCTTAATCTTTTCCTTTATAAAAAAGTAAATATGTTATAATTTTTACGAGGTGATATATTGAGAGTTGTAACAATTGGTGTATTTGACGGCGTTCATAGGGGACACATCCAAATTCTTGAAGAACTCAAAAAATTAGCTCACAAATATAATAGTAGTCCTGAAATTTTTACTATAATTTTTCCTATGGAATACTATCTTGGAAAATTTGATGGTCTTTTAATTACACTAGAAGAAAGATTAAGCCTTTTAGAAATGTACGGAACTGTTTACACTTTAGATCTTCTAAAAATTAAAGAAATTACAGCTGAAGAATTTTTTAAATTTATAGCTAAAGATACTAAAGCAATAGTTGTCGGTGAAGACTTCAGGTTTGGAAAAAATGCATCTGGTAATATAGAAACTTTGAAGAATTTTTGCAAAAGCGAAAACATAGAGCTTAGAATAGTTAAAGACATTAAAGCTAATGGAGAAAGAATTAGTAGTACATTAATTAGAAAATTAATAAAAAACGGTGAAATTGAAAAAGCTAATGAATTATTGGGAAGACCATACTCAATTCATGGGAAAGTTTATAAAGATAAACAAATTGGAAGAACATTAGGTTTCCCAACCGCAAATATTAGAAGGGATAAAAATCTTGTTGAACCGAAAAATGGCGTATACCTTTGTAGGGTTTATGTTCCAGAAATCAAATATGGATTAATGAATATAGGTTTGAGGCCAACCGTTGAAAATACTAAAAAAGTTAAGTATGAAGTTTATATTTTAGACTTTGAAGGGAATCTTTACAATAAACATATACATGCTGAACTTTTAACTTATATGCGGGAAGAAAAAAAATTTGAATCTAAAGAAGAACTTATTGAACAAATGAAAAATGATGTAATAATAGCAAGAAAATTGCTGGAGGAAAAATATGAACATTGAAAAAGTAGCAAGAATAATAATTCAAAAGTTTCCAAGGGATCATTCTAACAAAGATCCCTTTTATGTTTTAATTTCAACTATTCTAAGTCAAAGAAGTAGAGATGAAAATACTGAAATCGCTACCAAAAACCTTTTTGAAAAATTCAAAAATCCCTCTGAACTTTCTAAAGCAAAACCAGAGGAATTGTATGAATTGATAAAGCCTGCCGGTCTATATAAGCAAAAGTCTAAACGCATTATAGAAATTGCAAAAATTATACATGAAAAATATAAAGATAAAGTACCAGCTTCGTTGAACGAACTTTTAAATTTGCCAGGGGTAGGAAGAAAAACTGCTAATATTGTTTTGTATGTATCTTTTGGCATTCCTTCTCTTGCAGTTGATACACACGTTCATAGAATATCAAACAGACTTGGATGGGTTAAAACCAAATCACCAGAAGAAACAGAATTTGAATTAATGAAACTAATTCCTAAAGAATTATGGGGACCGTTAAATGGTTCTATGGTTGAATTTGGCAAAAAAATTTGCAAACCTATTAAACCCGATTGTAAAAACTGTCCAATAAAAAATTTCTGTAATTGGGAGGGAAAAAGATGATTCCTTTATTTGATTCTACAAAGCAATATAAAGAAATAAAAGAAGAAATCTTGAGCGCAATTAATAAAGTTATAGAAAGTGGAAGAGTAATTTTAGGGGAAGAGGTAAAAAAATTAGAAAAAAATATCGCGAATTTTATTGGCGTAAAGCATGGGATAGGTGTTGCAAATGGTAGTGATGCCCTAGTAATAGCTTTAAGAGCTATGGGAATTAAATCAGGAGATAAAGTTATTACAACTCCATATACTTTTTTTGCAACTGCCTCTGCTATTGTTAGAAACAATGGTGTCCCAATTTTTGTAGATGTTGACAAAGAAACATATAATATTGATCTAAACCAGGTTGAAAAGGTCTTAAAAAAAGAAAAAATATTTGGAATTATACCAGTCCATTTGTTTGGTCAAACAGTTAACTTGGAAGACCTTTTATTTTTAAAAGAAAAATATGGCATTAAAATACTTGAAGATTGTGCACAATCAATCGGCTCAGAGGGAATTGTAAATGGTGAAATAAGAAAAAGTGGTAGTGTGGGAGATGCGGCAATATTTTCTTTTTTCCCAACTAAAAATCTTGGAACTTACGGTGATGGTGGGATGATAGTAACAAACGATGAAAAAATATATGAAAATTCCAAAATGCTAAGAGTACATGGTGCAAAGAAAAAATATTTTCATGATGTAGTAGGATATAATTCTAGATTAGACGAAATACACGCTGCAATTCTAAATGTGAAGTTTAAATACTTGGATAAGTGGACTGAAAAAAGAATAAATATAGCTTCAATATATGCTAAATATTTCGAAAATTGGAAATTATCCATTAAATATCCTAGAATTTTAAAAAAATCTTTTAAATACCACGTTTTTCATCAATATGTAGTAGAGTTTGAAAATAATAAAATAAGAGAAAAGGTGAAAGAGCATTTGAATAAAGAAGGAATAGGAACAAGTATATATTATCCTGTACCATTACATTTACAAAAGTGTTTTAAAAATCTCGGATACAAAAAAGGAGATCTTCCAATTTCTGAAAAATTATCTCAAACTACTCTTGCTTTACCAATTTTTCCTGAATTAACTGAAGAAGAAATTGAAAAAATTGTTTTCGAAATTAAAAGAGGATCGGAGGTTTAAAACATGGATGAAGGAAGAAATACACTAGAAGAATTATTAAAAAGATATTTAAGGGTTAAAGAAACAATTAAAGAATTAAATAAAGAAAAGAAGGAGCTTGAAGAAATGATAGTTGAATTCGTTGAACATATGGATATAGACAATATTATTGTTGAGGGGGTTCTAGTAGAATTTACACGTAAAACAAAAATTCAAATTAAATAAAATTTCCAAATTCTCATGAGGGGAGGGGTCTAGGTGGAAAAGTTTTTCAAATTTAAAGAAAACGGAACTAACGCACGTACTGAGATTATTGCAGGTATTACCACTTTCTTAACCATGGCTTACATCATCTTCGTCAATCCAAGCATTTTAATCAATGTTATACCAGGCGCTACACCAGGTAGCGATCTATATGCACAATTCTATGGTGCATTCATGGTAGCAACTATCTTAGGTGCTGCTACAGCTACGCTCATTATGGGGCTTTGGGCAAATTATCCGTTTGCATTAGCTCCTGGAATGGGTTTAAACGCTTATTTTGCTTTTACGGTTTGTTTAAAGTTGGGAATTGACTGGAGAGTAGCACTTGCGGCAGTTTTTGTTGAAGGTTTAATATTTATATTATTAACCTTAACAGGTGTTAGAGGTTTTGTAGTAAAGGCAGTACCTTCAAGTATTAAACTTGCTACAAGTGCCGGTATAGGTTTATTTATTGCCTTCATTGGTCTAAAAAGTGCTGGTATAGTAGTAAGCGATCCTGCAACTTTTGTAACACTTGGTGATCTAACATCTCCTACAGCGCTTGTTGCTATTATTGGATTCTTCATAATTGCTATATTATTTGCTTTAAAAGTTCCTGGCTCTATACTAATTGGTATTTTATTGTCCACATTTATAGGTGCTCTTCCAATATTTGATGTAACTAAATATCAGGGAATAATTGGAAAAGTACCTGATATTTCTCCAACATTCTTAAAGCTTTTCGAAAAATTTTCCTGGGCCGACTTAGCTTCAGGAACTTTTTGGGTTGTAGTTTTCACTTTCTTCTTTGTTGATTTCTTTGATACTCTTGGTACACTTACCGGACTTGCTGAAAGTGCCGGATTTATTAAAGACGGAGAATTTCCAAGAGCTAATAGGGCATATCTTGCTGACGCTGTAGGTACATCAGTAGGTGCTCTTTTTGGTACTTCAACTGTTACAACATATATTGAAAGCAGTACTGGAATTGCAGAAGGTGGAAGAACAGGTCTCACTGCTGTTACTGTTGCTGTTTTAATGATTCTCATGCTTTTCTTTGCACCACTTGGTCTTACAATTCCAGCAGCGGCCACTGCTCCTGCTCTAATTTTTGTTGGCGCATTAATGTTAAAAGGATTAAAATTAGTTAACTGGGATGATATTACAGAAGCACTTCCAGCATTTGTAACAATGATTATCATGCCTTTAACTTACTCTATTGCAAATGGTATTGCCCTTGGTTTAATAGTATATCCTATAGTAAAAACATTCAGTGGTAAAGCTAAAGATGTACATTGGTTTAATTGGATTTTAGCAATCCTCTTTGCTCTCTATCTTATTTATCTCAGAGGTTAATTATCTTTTTTCCTTATAAAATAACTACCTCCCCTTTTATGGGGAGGTAGTTTTTATTTTCTTATCCTATTTTATTAATCTACCCGAAAATTCAAAATTCTATCCAAATATTCTAATATTTCTTCTTTAGTTTTCATAGGCTTTCCATCTTCAATTAAAACCTGACTCCAATCTTTTATCACTTCTTCCCAAATATTATCTGTAAGTTCGTTATATTTTTCCTTTAAATTCTTGGAAATATATTTCATGTCGTTTAATAGAAGTTCATAATGTGCTATGAATCTTGAATAACTTTCATATATATTTGCTGATGATGGTGGTGTTATTATTCCACTTAACTCATCTTTTACTTTTAGTAATATTTCTATACTTAATCCCAATTCTCTTAATTTTGAAATAAACTCATTAAGTTTTTCCACAGAAATTACCACCCATGTGTTATTCTTCCTTTGATCAAACCATTTTGAAGATTCAGTCTTCATTAGATTTTGCATAAACGATGCTTCCAATCCTAAATAATTATATGATTTAAATGACTCTTCAATATCGTTAATTTTTTCCACAAACAAATTTAGGACAACATCTATCGCAGGATTAGGTACATTTGATTCTACTAATAAATCTTTTAATTTTTGCTTATAAGTTTCTTTTATACTTTCAACTGTACTTTCTAAGCTCTTTGTATATTTTAGTATTTGCTCTTTTGCATCCTTATATGAATCTTCATACAATCTTGCTAATTTCTCTAAATCATATAAAGTTTCTTGTTCTTGACCTGCTTTGTAATATTCAAATGCAGTTGCATGTAGAAAATCCAAAACACCATTTGGAACACCCCAAACGCCTTTTAAGGTCATATACTTAACAGCTTTTATCTCCATATGTGCTAACCAGTATAATAACTCTCTCACTGGTATAACTGTTGGAGGTTGTAATTTTAAGGTCATACCAGCATAAAATCTGTAAATATCCTGGCCTGCTGTTTCTTTGGAAATATCTGGATTCTTCCAATCTGGGAATCTATTCCAACCACCTGGCATATTATAAATTGTTGTTTTTACATATTTTGTATAATTTTCAAAATACCTAACTACTAGTTCTTTTACATAATTGTAATACTCACTTTCTTTCGGTAAAACAGATAACAATTGTTTGGCCATATTATGTAAGGAATGGTAGCGCATTGCAAGTGCTTTGTATGTATTCCTTTCATTAAAAGAAAGTAATGAGGTCTCATAAATACCTATCGAATCGATGAGAGCTTGCATAGTAGCAAAATCAAATTTAGTAAGTACATCTGGGTTTTTCTCAATATATGGAATTAATTTTTCAAGCCATCTATATTTGTATTTTTCATAGATAATTTTTTGAAATTCATCAAATTCTTGAGAAAAAATTTCCTTATAATGAGTTTGAATATTGTTTTTCAAATTATTTAATCTGTAATCTTGAACAGATAATGTTCCAAGATAAAAATAAGATTTCCCATATGTATGATTTAAACTTACACTTTTTATAAGTTCTGTCTTTGCTTTTTCATAATATTGTATAGCCAATTGCGGTAATTTAGCTTTTTGAGATTTTAATTGAGAAATCTGAGAAAGTATTTGACTTTTTATTTTATTTATTTCTGCAAGCCTTTGATTTTCTATATCAAGTTCGTTATATGGTAAACCTTTTTGTAAATATTCCTGTTGTTTTTGTTTTTTCCATGTTTGTGGATTCAAATAAGAATACTGTCCACTATAATTCTCAAGTTCTTTTAAATTATTTTCAAGTTGATTTATATAACTATCAACTTTAGGTAATTCTTCCATTATTTTTACATAAGTCATATATGAGGTATTACCACTCTTAAAATACACTTCAGAAATAAAATGATTCCATCTTAGATATGTAGAAGTATAAACTGATAAAACAACTAGTATAGAAACTAGTATTGCCAAGCCACCTTTTAACTCTTTCAGTTCTTTTTTAGTAAAGTATGGCCCAACAGCTACGCTGGCGAAAAAGGTAGCTGCCAAAGCATTTGGAAGAAGATGTCCTGGAAAACTAAATACACTTTGAATTGCAAAACCAACTACTGCAATAGATAGCGATAGAAATAGTATTAAATCATCTTTATCTTCAATTCTTTTTGGAATAGTAAAAAAGTAATACGCCAAAGTTAATAAAAGTAAAATTATTAAAATAAATCCTACTAAACCTGTTTCACCAAGAATCTGGAAATAGTCATTATGAGCTCTTTTAAAATTATTCCAACCATAATACAATTCTGGATGTTTATCTAAATATTCACCCATCTTAGTTATAGATAAAAGTTGATAAGTTCCAATCCCGCTGCCAAACAATTTATGATCTTCCCATAATTCCAGTGAAGTAAACCAAGATAGAAATCTTTCATCTTTACTTGACACAGAAGCCATCGCTGCAAATCTATTTGTCATACTTAGTTTACCGTTTCCTGTAAGAGGATTTGGGGTATTGTAAATAACAATAATCAACAATGAAAGTATTAAAACTATAGCAAAAATATAACGAGTTAAACGCTTCAATTTTTTAGCTAATTCTTCATCTGATTCTCTAATTTGTTCAAATGCTTTATCTTTCTTTTTTCTTCCCCAAACAAAATAAAAAATCACATATAAAGCGGTCATTATAATAATTGCCAAATATTCTGATCTGGTTTGCGAAACCACAACAGCCACTAGACCAACAATAAATGTAATTGCCGCAAACAATTTTATTGAAAAAACCTTAATAAACGTTGGTTTTTCAATTCCTAAATCAAAACTTAATATGAAATATAGTGCTATAGGCAAAAGCATATCAATATAGTTAGCAGTAAAAATAACATTTCCTACCGTGGCTTTAATAGCTGCTCTTGTAAATGGTTCACCAACGTTCCCCAAAAATAAATCAATACCAAGGTAAAAATTCAAGAGAGCGTCTAATGAAATTATTAAAGAGGTAATCAAAAAAGTGAATAAAAGAGTATTTATTCTTCTTTTATCCTTATAGGTGGCGCTAAAATAGATTGCTAAAAGGACATTAAATAAAACATACAATGCTATATCAAAAGACTGCCTAAAATAAAAAGGATTATCTCTTAGAACATTAAAGCTTGAAATTATAGAAACAACTGCAAACAAAAACCACAAAACATGAGCGGTTGATATATAAAACCTAATTTTCTTTTCTTTTAACCATTTGAATAACAATACAGTAAAAAGAATAGAAATAGCCAAGGTAAGTATTGCATATTTAGGGACGCTAAATTCATATGTTAGTTTTGGATGTGCAAATAATGCAACTAATACAACTGTTATATGCATCAATATATCGTTAAACAACAAAATCCCCTCCTTTTATTTCTTTCCAATTTCAAACTAAATTATATCACTCTTTTGTTATTTTAGTATTTTATTTATATTTCAAGCTATAATTTGATATAATGAAATTGATCATAATTTTAAAATAGGAGGAACAAAAAATGATTAAAGTTAAAAATTTAAAGAAGTATTATGGCAAAAGTAGGGGAATAGAAAATGTAAACTTCGAAATAAACGAAGGAGAAATTTTAGGTCTTATTGGCCCTAATGGTGCGGGAAAAACTACGACAATAAGAATATTAACGGGATTTTTAAAACCTGATATGGGAGAAGCATTGATTTCAAACTTTAAAATGCCATTTGAAATAGATAAAGTCAAGGAAAATATCGGATATATTCCGGGGGAAGTCAATTTTTATGGAGATATGAAAGTAAAGAATTTTTAGAATTTAACAATTCCTTTTACAAAAATATAGATAAATCATATGAAAAAGAATTAATTGAAACACTTGGAATAGAATTAAATAAAAAATTTAGAAATCTATCTCTTGGAAATAAAAAGAAAGTTGCTATTTTACAAGCATTAGTGCATAAACCAAAATATTTAATTCTTGACGAACCTACAAACGGACTTGATCCTTTAGTTCAACAAAAATTTTACGAACTTATTAAAAGACATAAAGAAAATGGTGCCGCAATCTTATTCTCCTCACATGTTCTTTCAGAAGTAGAGAAAATTTGCGATTCCTTTGCAATGATTAAAGACGGCGTGATTGTAAAATCTGGAACAATTGAAAGTCTTAGAGATTTTTCTAAAAAACTTGTTTATGTTTACAACCTTAAATTTTCAGATAATCTAAAAAAGTATGATTACTCTGAAAAAAACAATATCTATGTTTTTGAAATAAAAACAAATAAATTAAAAGAATTTTTAAACGATTTAATAAAAACAGATTTTAATGATCTAGAAATCAAAAGTCCTGCACTAGAAGACATTTTCCTAGAATTATACAAATGAGGTGAAAAAATGATACTAGTAAAAAAAGAATTAAAATATACTTTTAAGAATCTTTTTATCTGGATTTTGGTAATTACTTTATTCAATTTAATGTTCGCATCTATAACTGATTTAATTACCAAACAAAACTCTCCATTTACAACTTTCCTAAAAAGAATGCCCGACGCTTTTTTAAAAGCATTCAATATGGATATTTCAATTATGTCGAGGCCAGAAGGTTTATTTGGTTCAGAGGGAATGACATTTATGTTTATCTTTTTTGGTATTTTTGGCTCTTTACTCTCCACAAAGTTATTTGCTGGAGAATTTGACACTAAAACTATCGAATTTTTGCTCGTCAAACCTTTCTCAAGAAAGAAAATTTTTACACATAAAACTTTGGCAATAATAATAGAACTTATAATTCTTTTTGTTGTTTTTCTTTTAAGTGAATTATTATTTTTCAAATTATTTGTAAGCTCTTCATATAGTAATAGGGTTCTCTTTGCATTTGCTTTATATCTTTTTGTAACTGAAATATTTTTTGCTTCGCTTGGAATTTTATTGTCTTTATATATTAAAGATCGTAAACTTACAAATTCTTTGCTTTTAGGTCTGGTTTTTTTCATGTATTTTGCTTCAACTGTTACAGAAGGGGTTGAAAACACTGAATTTCTTCAAAAAATAAGCATTTTTCATTATATGCCTGTTATAGAAACTATTAAAAATATTGAAGTTTCTTATTTTAATTCTTTTGTTATTTTACTTATTTCTTTAGCTTTCATCAATTTATCTTTATTAGTTTTCAAAAAGCAAGATATAAAAATTTAGGAGGTGCTCCATGCTTTTTAGAAAAGAATTAAAACATAACATAAAAAGTTTTTTAATTTGGTTCGCTGTTTTATTGTTTTTTTCGAGTATGATTGCGCCCTTTATTGATGGTATAATGGAGGATGCAGATTCTTTACAAGAATTTATTAATTCTCTTCCAAAATTCATGCTAAAAATGTTCAATATATCCGAAAAGTTTATAACTCCAGAAGGATTTTTTAGCGCTAAAGTAATGTTTGCAGCTGAAATATTCGCAGGAATTTTTGCTGTTATTCTTGCATCAAACATTTTTGTTTCAGAATTTGAAACCAAAACACTCGAATACCTTTTAACTAAGCCAATAAATAGGAAAAAATTATTTGTTAAAAAAGTTTTTGCTCTTTTAACTTACTATACTATTTTTTCAGCTTTATTTTGCTTGAGTGTGCTATTCCTTTTCAGAAAATATGTACATTACGAATATAATCCTAATATTCTTATAGGTTTTTCTCTGTATCTTTATGTAATTGAGATATTTTTTGGAAGTCTCACAGTTTTATTCTCTGTCATTTTCCAAAAAAATTTAATTACAATTTCTTCTTCCATGGGAATTTTTCTGATAATGTTTACTGCTGATATACTCGGAAATGCTGTAAATTCAATAGAATGGATAAGAAATTTAACAATATTCAAATTTATTTCTCTTGGAGATACGGTGAAATATGAAAACGTTTATGTTTTAAATTCCATTCTTATTATTCTAATAGGCTTTGTAATTATATTTATTTCTCAAAAAATATTTGAAAAAGAAGATATTCTGATTTAAGGCATATTTTGGAATTTTCTGAAAATTCTATTTTTAAATACTTTAATCTATGTTATAATTTTTTTAACAAATTTGGAACCGTTTCAACGGAGGTGTCTTATGGTTTTAAATGAGATTAAAGACTTTTTAAAGTCAAAAATTTCTAAACATCGAAATTATGCAATTCCTCAATTGTGGATAGAAAATCACAAAAAGATATTTAATGATATTGTAGAAGAAAAAGAAGGAAAAATATTTGTAGACCCATATGAATTTTTTTATTCAGCTATTTCTTTTATTTTAGACAAATCTGAAAAAAAAGATTATTCAAAATCTTTAGGGATCTTAAATGGAGAAAACAATCCTAATTGGTTCAATAAGTCAGTTGTCTATGGTTCTCTTCCTAGAATGACTGCTGCCTACAACCATAAAGGTTTTGGAACGTTTGAAGAAACAGATATATTAGGTTTTAAAGAAGCTGGAACATTTCTTAAAATGATTCCTTTGCTTTTGCATCTTAAATCTTTCAATGTTAATACTCTTTATATGCTTCCTGTTAGTAAATCAAGTAATTTATTTAAAAAGGGAAGTATTGGTTCACCTTATGCTGTTAAAAATCCTTTAGTTCTTGATGAAAGTTATCATGATCCTCTATTAGAAGACTTTAATGTTGAAACTGAATTTAAAGCATTAGTCGAAGCTGCACATATTTTAGGAATAAGAGTAATCTTAGACTTTATTCCTAGAACTGCTTCTAGGGATTCTGATATTATAAGAGAACATCCGGATTGGTTCTACTGGATTAAGATTGATGATTTAGCTACTTATAAACCTCCAAGAATTGAAGAACTTCCTTTTAAAATACCTGATGAAAAAGATTTAGACATAATTTATAGAAATTCTGAAGTTAGAAATCACTTAAAAAAATTCGTTGATTCCCCTGATAAGATTGACCCCGTAAAATGGGAGAAAGTTAAAAATATGGATGGTAATATTTTAGTTAACATTATTAGAGAATTTGGCATTGTAACACCACCAGGATTTTCTGATTGGGTGAATGACAACCAACCCACCTGGGATGATGTTACTTTTTTACGACTCTATCTTGATAACCCCATCGCAGCTAAAAAGTTTGTGCCTGAAACTCAAAAACCTTACGTATTATTTGATGTAATTAAAGCAAGTAAATTCCCAGGTTCTATTCCAAACTTAGAATTGTGGAATTATCTTTCAGATATCATTCCTTCTTATCAGAAAAGATTTGGAATTGATGGTGCAAGGATTGATATGGGACATGCTCTTCCTTCTAAACTTCAAGAAATGATAATTAGTAAGGCAAAAGATAATGACCCATCTTTCGTTTTTATTGCAGAAGAACTTGAAATGAATAATGATGAAAAATCTAAAAATGATGGTTATCATGCTATTTTGGGAAATACCTGGTACTCTGTTGCAAGAAGAGAGGAATTTTATAAGTTAGTAGAAGAAACTTCAATTAATATGAAATTACCATTTTTGGCATCTGCTGAAACACCTGATACTCCAAGAATTGCCGCAAGAGAATTTGGAAATAAACTTAAATATCTTGGACCATTTTTGCTATATTTTTTACCAAACGGTGTGCCTTATATAAATTCAGGGCAAGAACTTGGAGAAATTCAGCCAATGAACTTAGGATTGGATAATACTATTTGGGGAAAAACTGTTTTACCGCCTGACGATGAATTTTATGCTAAACTTGCTTTCTTTGACCACTATGTTCTTCATTGGAATACATATGATAAAGAATTATATTCTTTTCTTAAAAATTTAATGAATGAAAGAGAAAAATATAAAGATTTCATTTTCAATGGGAAATTCAGATATGTTTACTTTAATTATCAAGACGGTTTTTTGGCAAATTATTCATACTGGATTGAAGAAAAGGGAATATTGATAATTGCAAATTTAGATTTTTCATGGAAAAGGGAATTTGAAGTATTTGTTGATAAAACAAAAGGAAAAGAAATTAATATTTTGAATGCAAAAATTTGGGATAAAAAAGGAGAAATACCCATTATCTCACCTTCAAATATTATAAAATTAACTTTAAATCCCGGAGATTTTTGTATTTTAAAAATTAATGTAGATTAACAAGGAGGTTATTTTATGAAAAGGTATTTAACTATCTTTTTGGTTTTGCTCTCATTTCTAATTTTTGCAGAAACAACTATTATTGTTCACTACCATCGTTTTGATAACAATTATACCGGTTGGAATCTTTGGATTTGGCCTATGAAGCCTGTTGCCATGGAAGGAAAAGCTTACCAATTTACTGAAAAAGATGATTTTGGAGTTGTTGCAAAAATTGTACTTGATATGGACTTAGAACAAGTAGGAATAATAGTTAGACTTAATGAATGGCAAATGAAGGATGTTGCAAAAGATAGATTTATTGATATAAAAAATGAAAAAGCGGAGGTGTGGATTTTGCAAGGCGTTGAAGAAATTTATACAACCAAACCAGATACTAGTCCAAGAGTGTTTTTTGCTGCTGCTAAATCAAAAAATATTATTGATGCGTATCTCACAAATACTATAGACACAAAAACCTTTAAAAACATAAAAGTAACTGTTGATGATTCTGAAATAGAAGTATTAAAAATTGAAAAGGCAGATCCAACAGATCTTTCAGAAACAAATTATATTAGAATCACACTTAAAGATGAACTCACAGAAAACGATTTAAGAAAAAATGTTCAATTACATATAGAAGGATTTAAACCTGCTACTATTTATATGTTGGATGTTTTAGATGAATATTATTATGATGGCCAACTTGGATATATATACACACCAGAATATACTATATTTAGAACTTGGTCTCCTGTTTCAAAAAAGGCAAGTGTATTATTATACAAAAACGGAGAAGATGAGGTACCATTTGAAATTGTTGAAATGAAATATATGGGAAATGGAGTTTGGGAAGCAAAAGTTGATGGAAATCTCGACGGGGTATTTTACAAATATAGATTCGAAAGCTATGGAAAAACAAGGGAAACTATAGATTATTTCTCAAAAGCAGTCTACAAAAATTCTGCAAAAAGTGCTGTTATTGACCTTTCTAAAACAAATCCTCAAAACTGGGAAAAAGACGTAAGACCTTTCATGCAAGCACTTGAAGATGCAATCATATATGAAATACATATAGCAGATATGACAGGACTAGATAATTCTGGCGTAAAAAATAAAGCAACATACATTGGACTTACTGAAGAAAACACTAAGGGTCCTGGTGGAGTTTCAACTGGTCTTTCACATCTTGTTGAGCTTGGTGTAACTCATGTTCATATTCTTCCAATGTTTGATTTTTACACTGGTGATGAAGCAGATAAAGATTTTGAAAAAAGTTATAACTGGGGCTACGATCCTGTTCTCTTCACTGTACCCGAGGGAAGATACTCAACAAATCCATATGATCCCTATGTAAGAATCAATGAAGTTAAACAAATGGTTCAAAAACTCCATGAAAAAGGAATACGTGTGATATTAGACATGGTTTTCCCGCACACATTTGGTATAGGTGAATTGTCTCCATTTGATCAAACTGTTCCATATTATTTCTACAGGTTAGATAAAACAGGTGCATATCTAAATGAAACAGGTGTAGGAAATGTTATTGCTTCAGAAAGACCAATGATGAGGAAGTATATCATTGATACACTACTTTATTGGATAAATGAATATCATGTTGATGGCTTTAGATTCGACCAAATGGGTTTAATAGATAAAAAAACTATGCTAGAAATTGAGAAAGAAGTTCACAAAATTGATCCTACAATTATTCTTTACGGTGAACCCTGGGGAGGTTGGGGAGCACCAATTAGATTTGGCAAAAGTGATGTTGCTGGGACACACATTGCAGCATTCAACGATGAATTTAGAGATGCTTTAAGAGGCTCTGTGTTTGACCCAAAAGTGAAAGGATTTTTGCTTGGAGCTATTGGAAAAGAAACAAGAGTTAAAAGGGGTGTAGTTGGCAGTATTTATTACGATAATAGAATAAAAAGTTTTGCCTCAGATCCAGAAGAAACCATAAATTACGTTGCATGTCATGACAATCACACTTTATGGGATAAAAATTATCTCGCTGCTAAAGCAGATACCAAACATGAATGGACTGATGAAATGCTTAGAAACGCTCAAAAACTTGCAGGAGCTATAATTCTTACATCACAGGGAATTCCTTTTATCCATGCCGGACAGGATTTTGCTAGAACAAAGCAATTTAACGAAAATTCTTACAATGCTCCAATATCAATTAACGGATTAGATTATCAAAGAAAGTATGAATATTTAGATGTATTTGAATATTACAAAGGACTAATAAAATTAAGGAAAGAACATCCTGCTTTTAGAATGACTACTGCAGATGAAATCAAAAACCACCTTAAATTATTCAATAGTAAAACAAGAAGAGTAGTATCTTTTATGATAACAGGAAATGCAAGAAATGACAGTTGGAAAGATATATTGGTAATTTATAATGGAAACATCAATCAAGTTGAATACGAACTTCCAGAAGGCGAATGGAATTTGGTTGTTAACTCTCAAAAAGCCGGAACTGAAATAATAGAAAAAGTTTCCGGAAAGTTAGTTTTAGATGGAATTTCAGCATATGTACTATACAAGAATCAGTAAATTATGATATAATGTGTTTAGTAAGTCCTCTTCATTGAAAGGGGTGATATTTTATGAGCAAAAAGAGGATATTAGTTGTCGAAGATGAAGACAATATGAGACTATTAATAAAAGAAGAACTTGAAGAATCTGGATATGTAGTAGACGAAGCAAAAAATGGAGGAGAAGCCATTAAGAAATTTAAAGAAAAAGAATATGATCTTGTAACCGTAGACATTGAAATGCCCGGAATGAATGGATTAGAAGTTGCAGGAAAAATTAGAGAAATTAAAAAAGATGCAAAGATTATTATTTTAACAGCATATTCGCATTATAAAAGTGATCTCGCTTCATGGGCTGCAAATGCATATGTTGTAAAAACTTCTGATTTGACAGAACTTAAAGATACTATTTCAAAATTAATTAACAGCTAACATACACCCTCCCGCATAGTTAAAATTAAGGTGGCGGGAGGGCCACCTTTTTTAATTATAATATTATGTTAAAATAGATTCAAAGAAATTTGGAGGTGATTAAATGGATTATAAAGAAACATTAAACTTGCCTTCGACAAATTTTTCTATGAGGGCAAATTTAACAAAAAAAGAACCTGAAATGCTTGAAAATTGGAAAAAAATGGATGATTATCATCTTGCACTTAAAAGTCGTGAAGGAAAGCCTAAATTTGTTCTCCATGATGGTCCTCCATATGCCAATGGTAGTATTCATATTGGTACAGCTACAAATAAAATATTAAAAGATATTGTTATTAGATACAAAACAATGAGAGGATATTATTCTCCATATGTTCCAGGATGGGATACACATGGCTTACCAATTGAACATAGAGTGTCTGTTGAATTAGGAGACAAAATAAAAGAATTGACTCCTGTTGATATTAGGAAAAAATGTAAAGATTTTGCTTTACATTTTGTGGACGTTCAAAGAGAGCAGTTTAAAAGACTTGGAGTCAGAGGAGACTGGGAAAATCCATATCTTACACTTGATCCAAAATATGAAGTTCATATTCTAGATATATTTAAAACTCTTGTTAAAAATGGAAACGTATATAGAGGTAACAAGCCCGTTTACTGGTGTCCAACTTGTAAAACTGCGCTTGCTGAAGCTGAAGTTGAATATCATGATCATTCTTCACCTTCAATTTATGTAAAATTTAAAATGCTTGATGAAGAAAACACCTATATTGTTATTTGGACAACCACACCTTGGACTTTACCAGCAAATGTAGCAATTGCAGTTCATCCAGATTTTGATTATGTAAAAATAAATGTAAACGGAGAATATTGGATTGTAGCCGAAGGACTTTTAAATAAATTTGCAGCAGAAACAGAAATTGAATATACCGTAGTTGAAAAATTTAAAGGTAAGGAACTTGAATACAAAAAAGCAAAACATCCTTTTTTGAATCGAGAATCCTTAATAGTCCTTGCTGACTATGTCACTTTAGAAGATGGTACCGGTTGTGTTCACACAGCTCCTGGGCATGGTGCCGAAGACTACCTTACAGGAAAAAAATATAATTTACCAATTCTTTCTCCTGTGGATGAACATGGAGTTTTCACAGATGAAGCAGAAAAATATTCAGGATTAAAAATTTGGGATGCAAATAAAGTAATCATTGAAGATCTAGAAAAACTAGGAGCTTTAATAAAAGTCGCAAAGATCGAACATAGTTATCCACATTGCTGGAGATGTAAAAATCCAGTTATATTCAGAGCCACTCCACAGTGGTTTATTTCTGTTGATGCTAACAATTTAAGGGAGAAAGTTTTAGAAGAAATTAAAAAAGTTGAATGGCACCCAAAATGGGGAGAAAATAGAATCACAGCTATGGTTAAAGAAAGACCTGATTGGACTATTTCAAGGCAAAGAGTCTGGGGAACTCCTATTCCTGCTATTAAATGTAAAAAATGTGGTGAAGTATTTATAGATGAAAAAGTAATAGATAATTTTATCGATATAGTTTCGGAAAAAGGAACAGATGCATGGTTTGAACTTTCTGAAAAAGAGATAATTCCTGAAGGTGTAAAATGTCCTAATTGTGGTCATGAAGATTTTGAAAAAACTTATGATACTCTAGATGTCTGGATTGACTCTGGATGTTCTTTTGAGGCTGTGATTAGATCTAAAGGAGAAAAATTCCCTGTTGATTTATATTTAGAAGGCGACGACCAACACAGAGGTTGGTTCCAAAGTTCAATATTTATGTCAGTTGCTAAAACTGGACAAGCACCTTACAAATCTGTAGTAACTCACGGATTTATTAAAGACGAACAAGGCAGGAAAATGAGTAAATCCCTTGGTAATGTTATTGATCCAAATGATATTGTTGACAAATTTGGTGCTGATATTTTAAGACTCTGGGTTGCAAGCATTGATTTCTTTGATAACATCAGGGTTGGTAAAAATATAATTCAACAGCAGGTTGAAGTTTATAAAAAAATCAGAAATACTCTTAGATATTTACTAGGAAATTTAAGTGACTTTACAGAAAAAGATCTTGTTCCATATGAAAAGCTATTACCACTAGATAAGTGGGCACTAGCAAGGTTGGAACAATTAATTGAGCAGGTAACCAACCACTATGAAAATTATGAATATTCAAAGGTATACAGCTTACTAAATAGGTACTGTACAGTTGAATTAAGCGCGACATACTTAGATATTTTAAAGGATAGATTATACGTTGAAGCTAAAGATTCAATTTATAGAAGATCAGCTCAAACAGCAATGTATTATATTTTAGATGCTCTAATTAAAATGTTGGCTCCTATTTTAGTATTTACATCAGAAGAAGCATATCAATTAAGTCCTATTAAAAAATATGAAACTGTTCACATTGATTATTGGCCTGAAATTCACAAAGAATGGATTGACGAAAAACTTTTAGAAGACTTTACAATTCTTTTGATGGTAAGAGATGATGTTTTAAAAGCTTTAGAAAATGCTAGAAACAATGATATAATTGGTCATTCTCTTGATGCTAAGGTCAAACTTTCTGGTTTAAATGAAAATGTTCAAGCAATTCTTGAAAAATATAAAGAAATGTTAGAAGAATTTTTCATAGTATCTAAAGTTGAATTTGCTGAAGGCACAACAAAAGGAGAGCTCGTTAGTGTAACTGTTGAAAAAGCAGATGGTGAAAAATGTCAGAGATGCTGGAAATATCATGAAGATACAGGTAAAGATGATCAATATCCAGACGTATGCCCAAGATGTGCAGCAGTCTTGAAGGGAGAAAGAAAATAAAAATGCGGGGATATTTCCCCGCATTTTTGAAAGAGGAGGCTCTTTAATGAAATATGTTGCTGTAATTGGCTCTTCAGGTGAAATTAATGAAAAATTAAAAGAAACTTGTAGAAATTTGGGAAGAGAACTTGGCAAAAGATATATTGTACTTTCTGGTGGTAGAGACGGTATAATGGAGGAAGTGGCAAAAGGCGTAAATGAAGTTAACGGCAAAATAATAGGCATTCTTCCTTTTGATGAAGAAGGAAATAAATTTAATTCATTTGAAATAAAAACTGGTCTTGATTTTCAAATGAGGTCGTTTGTTTTAGTTAGAAATGCAGATGCTATAATTTCAATTAGCGGAGAAATAGGAACGGCAATTGAAATCCTAGCTGCTTATGCATACAAAAAACATTTAATTCTTTTTAATGGAACTGGAGGGTGGACTGATAGAGTTCAGAAGGTTTTAATTGATGGAAAATTTCTCGATAATAGAAGGCTTGTAGAAATCAAAATTGGAAATAGTATCGATGAAATAATAGAGATTTTGAATAATTTATTGGGGGAGTAACATGAAATATATACCGCTTACAATTGTTACTTTATTATGGGGACTTTCATTTATTGCCACGAAAATTGTAGTAAAAGATATTTCTCCCTTAATAGCAGCTTTGTTTAGATTTTCAATAGCACTTTTGGTGCTTTATTTTATGCCTCAAAAAAGAAAAATATCGCTATTTAATAAGGATAAAATATTAGCTGGTTTTTGGGGAATAACTGCTTATTTTGCTGCGGAAAATTTTTCTTTAAAACTTACAAGTCCTACAAACGCTGCAATGATTGTTTCGACTGCACCAATTTGGTATGTTTTGTTCACTCAATTATTTCACAAGAAAAAGACAAAAATTGTTCAATATGTAGCTTCAATTATAGCTTTAATAGGTGTTGCTCTTGTAATTCTAAATGGTAAATTGTATTTAAAAGTAAATTCTTTAGGTGATTTTCTGGCTTTTGGTGCTGCATTTTCTTGGGTTTTTTATACTCATCACATTACAAAATTAAAAGATCATTCATCATTAACTGCTATTTTCGAAATTACATTTTGGGGAGTTATTACATTAATTCCTTTTTCACTTATAGAATATTTTTTCTTCAAACCTCATTTGAAATTCAATGTATCATCTATTTTTGGACTTTTATATCTTGGAATTTTTTGCTCGGCATTAGGATATTTTCTTTGGAATAAGTCAATTGAAACTTTGGGAGATAGAAGTACAACTAATGCAGTATATGTAATACCAGTAGTCACAGCTGTTTCTGAAACGTTAATTTTTAAACAGATACCCACATTATTACTAATTTCAGGTATAATATTAGTTGTATTCGGACTGTATGTTTTTGAAAAGTTTGAAGAAAGGGGAGAAATCCATGGGTAAAAATGATTTAGGAATAGACCTTGGTACAGCTAATTTTATTGTTTATCAAAAAGGAAAAGGAATTGTGCTTTATCAGCCTTCAGTAGTAGCAATTTCTAAAAAAACCGGAAAAATTATCGCTATTGGTGATGAAGCTAAGGAAATGCTTGGTAAGACACCAGAAGATATTGTCACGGCTATAAGGCCTATGAAAGACGGTGTTATTGCCGACTATACTGTAATTTCAGAGGTTTTAAGAATTTTTATAAAAAAAGTAACCAAAGGCTTTTTATTTAAACCAAACATGGTAATTGGAATACCAGCCAAAACAACCACAGTTGAAAAAAGAGCTGTTTTTGATGCCGCACTGAATGCTGGTGCAAAAAAAGTTTATGTGGTTTCTGAACCACTTGCGGCTGCAATTGGAGCGGGAATAGATGTAACAAAACCCCAGGGAAATATGATAATTGACATTGGTGGGGGAACCACAGACATAGCAGTTATTAGTCTTGGTGGCGTAGTTGTTGGTGATTCAATAAAGCTTGCCGGAGATGCAATGGATGATATTATTGTTAAAGGTGTTAGAAAATTGTTTGGATTAATTATTGGGGAATCAACAGCAGAAGAAATTAAAATAAAAATTGGTAAAGCTCATTCTGAAGCTGAAGATAGGGAAATGGAAATAAAGGGAAGAGATGCTGTTACTGGACTTCCAAGAGTTGATAAAATTACATCTCAACATGTATATGAAATGTTAAGACCTACAATAGAAAATCTTGTATCAAAAATCAAGGTAGTTCTTGAAAAAACTCCTCCAGAATTATCAGCTGATATTATGGAAAAAGGAATAGTTTTAACAGGTGGCGGTGCACTTTTAAGAGGTATTGATATGGCAATAAAGGATGAAATTGGAGTAAATTGTAAAATCTCAGATGACCCCATGACTTGTGTGGCTAGGGGAACGGGAATTCTTCTTGACGAAGAAGATTTATTAGAGCTTGTCGCTTCAACATATGAATAATAAAAGAAAGCTCCCTTTTGGGAGCTTTCTTTTATATCTATCTTCTTGCTTTCATACCCTATATAATCCTATTAACTATATATACTCCTACTCTAGAATTTACATCTTTTCTTTCATAACATAACTTTTAAAAACTTTCACTGTTTTTTCATCCATTCTTACATAATTGAAACTTCGATAATTCTTAACGGATTACTCAAAAATTCAAAAGCACCTGAAGGAGCGTCAATATATTAGCTGACGTTTTCAAATGGATTTAACACTTTTAACCCCTCTATTTGTGGTTAACAATATTATTGTAATGTTATAAAAAAATTGCCCCGTTTGGGGGCAATAGAAAAACTGATATTTTTACCTTTCTAAATAACTTATTATGTTTGCAATATCGGAAGGAGTAACTCCTGGAATCCTCATCGCCTGACCTATTGATCTTGGAGCAATTTTCTTAAGTTTCTCCCGTGCTTCAGTTGATAAATTTGGTACCTTTTCAAAATCAATTTTTGAAATATCAAGTGTTTCATACTGTTCAAAAATTCTTACTTCTTCTAACATTTTTTGAATATAACCTTCATATTTTAACAAAATTTCTATTTGTTCTATCAATTCCTCATCAGAAATTGGTTCAGGATCTAATTCTTTAATATCTTTATATCTTACCTCAGGCCTTTTAAGAATATTGTAAAGTTTTGTCCCTTCTTTAATAGGTGATGAGCCAAGATTTACAAGAATATTATTAACTGTATCAGAAACTGTTATTTTTACCTCTTTTAACCTTTCAACTTGTCTTTCAATTTCTTTTTCAAGTGCAAGTACTTTTTCATAGAACCATTTTGGAATTAAACTTACTTGATAGCCATATTTTGCTAACCTTAAATGTGCATTATCATGTCTGAGCAAAAGTCTATATTCTGCTCTAGAAGTTAGCAATCTATATGGTTCATCAACACCTTTTGTAGTTAAATCATCTATTAATATACCTATATAACTTTCAGATCTTTTAAGTATTAATTGTTTTCCTCCAAGAATTTTCATTGATGCATTTATTCCAGCTATTAAACCTTGTCCTGCTGCTTCTTCGTATCCACTAGTACCATTAATCTGTCCTGCAAAAAATAACCCTTCAACTATCTTTGATTCTAAGGTCTGATATAACTGAGTTGGATCAATATAATCGTATTCTATTGCATATGCTGGCCTTACAATTACCACATTTTCAAGACCTGGAATAGTTCTTAACATTTGTATTTGAGCTGCATATGGAAGACTTGTAGATAAACCGTTTAAATAGTACTCTTCAGTATATTTACCTTCAGGTTCAACAAAAACCTGGTGTGAATCTCTGCCAAATTTTACTACTTTATCTTCAATTGAAGGGCAATATCTGGGGCCAACACTATGTATTAATTTTACATCTCCATATAAAGGCGAATAAACAAGATAATCTTTTATAATTTTATGAGTCTCTGGATTGGTATGAGTTAACCAGCATGGATAATCCTTATTCAAAACTTTGGGTTCATCAAAATAAGAAAATGCCCATGGTGTATCATCTGTATCCTGTCTAACCATTTTTGAAAAATCAATGCTGCTTTTCAAAACCCTTGCAGGAGTTCCTGTTTTGAATCGAGAAATTTTAAAACCAATTTCCTGAAGAGACTTACTTAATCCTTTAGCTGGAAAATCACCCATTCTTCCAGCTTCCATGGTGTCCCTTCCAATAAAAATCTTTCCTCTTAAAAAAGTACCGGTTGTTAATATTACAGCCTTAGCATAATAATCTATTCCAAATGAATCAACTACACCCTTTACTTTTCCGTCTTCAACAATTAACTTTTCAACAAGGCCAAATCTTAAAATTAAGTTTTTTTGAGTTTGAAGCTTTTTTTTCATAACATGAGAATATTGATATTTATCAATCTGAGCTCTTAAAGCTCTAACTGCAGGGCCTTTTCCTGTATTTAACATTCTCACATTTATCATTGTTTCGTCGGTTGTTTTTGCCATTTCACCACCAAGAGCATCTATTTCTCTAACAACTATTCCCTTCGCAGGCCCCCCAATAGCAGGGTTGCAAGACGCCCATCCAACATTATCAGGATTGGTTGTTAATAAAAGAGTTTTTAACCCTAAACGAGCAGGTGCTAGTGCTGCTTCTATACCCGCATGTCCCCCCCCAACTACAATCACGTCAAAATATTTATCATCATCGGGTCTTTTAAAATACACTTTCAAGGCCTCCTTCTTTAAATTTTAATATTTTATATTAAGTATATCATACTCCTTTTTCGTATGTCTATATTTAAAAAATAGATGGCTATTGCCATCATATATTTGCTCATTTTTAATTTCAAAGTCAATGCATCACAAATGAAGTGTTTGCTTTGCTTCAAAGGTACCAAGTAATGTTTCTGTTAATATTGTATAGGACGTATAGACTATGGCGAGAAGAAATCTTAAATATCACATAAGTTATGTTAGGTAAAACAATTGTTAGCCTTAAAATTTTTCCATTATCTTTTTCTTAAAATTCATTAGTAAAACTTAATCTTTCTTCCTTTTTTTCTTGTTCTCCATCTAGATAAGATTTTTGCTTTTATTTTTTTCCTTGTTTTTTTAATAAAATTAATAAAATTAAGCGAACAATAAAAAATATGTTCTTAAACAATTTGTTTTAACGAAAAACTAACTAAATAATTTTTGGTAATAATAAAGTGTTTTATTTTGCCAACAGTTCTTTGTAAACATCTATAATTTTTCGTACTGAGACTTCTATTGAATAATTTTCTTTTATAAAATTAACTGCGTTTTTGGAAAGTTTTTCGTAAAGTTCTTGGTCATTTAAAACTTTTAATATAGCTTCTACAAAATCGTCTTCATTTAGTTCTTTTATCATAACCCCACCGGCATTTTCATGATTAAGAATATCATGCACTCCCATTTTTCCAAGAGCAACTACTGGAGTACCTGCTGCCATAGACTCAAGAATTACTAATCCCTGTGTTTCAGTGTACGAAGAAAACACAAATAAGTCAGATTGTTTATATGCATCTATAACCCTCTCTCTAGGTTGACCTCCAGAAAAAATAACATCTTCTTGAATTTGCAAATCAAGGACAAGTTCTTCAAGTTTATCTCTTTCGATTCCATCTCCAATTATCAAAAATTTTGTATTTGGCATAAAATGATTAACTTTATGAAATACTCTTATGAGAAAATCAATATTTTTTTCTGGACCTAATCTTCCAACAAATAAAATAACTTTATCTTCAGGATCTATTCCATATTCTTCTCTTATGTTCCATTCAATTTCTTTGTTAAATTTTTTAATATCAATACCAGTCGGAATAACCACTATGTGTTCTTCAGGTACACCATAACTCACAAGTAAATCTTTTATATTTTTGGTTGGAGCAATTACTTTATCAAGTTTTAGACACCATTTTTTAATCATTTTTTGTGTTTGTTTTAGAGTTGGACGTATAATCAAAGGAAGATAATTTCTGTAATATTCATACATAGTATGGTGTGTTCCAACATGCTTTATTTTTAAAACTTTTGATAAGAACTCTGCAAACAAACCCATTGAGAAAGGATCTTGAGAATGGATAATATCCAAATTTAAATCTTTTATTTTAAAAATATCTGTAGAAATAGGAATAGCAATTCTTTGTTCCTTCTCAAATAGAAATTTAATAGCAGGAAATTCAAATACATTTTTTTCATTTCTTCTATAATTGGAAGAATATTTTGGAACAAATAGATACACATTATGACCTAATTTTTCCATTTCCTCTTTATACAATTTAACAGCAGTTGATACACCGTTTTTTTGTGGAAAATAAACATCAGAAAAAATTCCTATGTTCATAATTTCGCCTCCTCACATCTTTCAATTGCTTTTTCTGTATCCTGATCCATATTGTAGTGTATATACTCAGCAAGTCTTCCAACAAAGATATATTTACCATTTTTTCAAGTTTTTCCACTTCTTTTATATAAGCTTTCCTCTTTTTCATGTTATCATTCTGTCATCACAATATAGTGCCGCTCACCCTCTGCCTTTGTATATTCAAAACATACTGTTGTTTTGTTTGATTTTTCATTTAAGAAATTTTTATATCCAGTAATCCTTGTTCAATCATAATCATAATGATTTGAATTCTAATTTTCCATATAAATTCAAAAAATCTATCTAATTCTCCTGTTTATATTATTATCTTTGGCTTCAAAATATATTTTATTTCAAAATAATCGTCTCCTAACAATTTTCATAATATAACATATTTTCAACCATCTTTGTATCCTCATACTTCGGTATCCCATGTCTTAGAAAAATATCTATCATCCATGTTTGTGTTTTTCCGTATGGGTACTCTCTTTGATACGTCTGGAACCAATTTCTCAGGATCTCAATCCAGTTGCTTTGTCGTGTAATTTAAAAAATATTTCGCATAATCTCTCTTGCTCTTCTAAATTGAATAAATGAAACAATAACTCATAGATGTCATAATTTTATTTCTTGTATATACTTGTTAATCATCTTTTACTTTTTCTTTCTTATATTTTTTCGGTTTGTGATAATACATGCTCCTGCAATAACTGTTTTTAACTAACTACTAAAACCTAATTTCTGTAGCATTTTCACATCTGACTCATCAATTGTAAATATAGCATAATATATCAATTACTCACCTAAATCAATACAAAGACTTAAATCAATTATTCATTTTGTCTTGAAAACTTCGATTTTTTGAAACCTGCAGTAACTATATTATAATCTAAGAATGTCTTTTTTACATCTTTTTTCATACACCTCCTAGTTAAGGAATTTCGACTTAAATGATTTTATTAATCTATAAACCCTTTAAATTAAGCTATCTGCAAAAATAGTTTTCTATACTTTTTGTAACATTTAATTTAAGTTTATTTTTAACTTTAATGGTAAAATAGTTTTTAAAGCTAACTTTATAAAGAGAGAGGTTTTGTATGGAAATTTATAAAACTTTATTTTCAATTGCTTTACCTATTGCATTACAACAATTCTTAGCTACAAGTGTTAATTTTATAGACACCTTAATGATTGGAAGACTTGGCGAAATTGCTATCGCCTCTGTTGGTCTGTCAAATCAATTTTTCTTTTTTTATAATATAGTTTTATTTGGCCTTGTTTCTGGTGGAGCAATATTTTTTGCACAATTTTGGGGAAAATATGATTTAAACGGTATTTCAAAATCTACAGCATTAACAGTATTATTTGGACTAATTATTTCATTACCATTCTTCGTTTTAACCTTATTTTTTCCTGCTCTAGTAATGCGGTTTTTCTCTCCAGATCCAAATGTAATTACCGAGGGTGTAAAATATCTAAAGATTATATCTTTCTCGTTCCCAATTTTTTCTATATCTATGGTATTTTCATTTGTCCTACGTAGTGTTCACAAAGCACATATTCCAATGTATGTAACTATAATAGAACTTTCATCAAATGTATTTTTGAATTACATACTTATTTTTGGTAAACTTGGTTTTCCAAGGCTTGGAATAACAGGTGCCGCTATTGCAACTGTAATTTCAAGAATAATAGGCCTAGTTTTCCTTCTTTTGATAATGAAAATAAAAGATCTTCCAGGTAGATTTAATTTAAAACATATAAAAATGCTAAATTCAACATTTGTAAAACGCTTTCTTCATTATACACTTCCAACTATTGCCAACGAATTTGCATGGTCTCTTGGATTTACAATGTACTCTGTTATCTACGCTCATATGAGTACAAAAGTAATTGCTGCTAGAAATATAATGGGAACTATCGAAGGTTTTGCATGGGCATTTACATTTTCTCTTGCTAATGCAGCATCTGTAATAATAGGAAATTATCTTGGAGCAAAAAAATTCGATGAAGCTTTTCATATTTCTAAAAAGATTATAATCCTTACTGAAATTGTTGCAATAATTTCAGCAATTGCAACTTACATTGGCACAATTTTTTCTATAAATTTATTTAATGTCTCAGAAGAAGTTAAAAATTTGGTTATCATTTCAATGGCAATATCACTGGGATTTGTACCTCTAAAAGTATACAATGGTCTCAACATAGTAGGATTTTTAAGGGCAGGTGGAGATACAAGATTTTCTTTCTTAGTTGAAGCATCAACTCTTTGGCTTCTTGGTGTGCCACTTGCTGCATTCGGAGGGCTGATATTAAAACTAAGCTTTCCTTTAGTGTTACTCTTGACAATGACAGATGAAATAGCTAAATCTATTATTCTCACTTTAAGATTCAAAAGTAAAAAATGGATTAAAAATGTAGTTGAAGGATTATAAAATTTTTGATAAATCTTCGAGCTGATTTTTTAAATTTTCTATTTCTTGTAAAATATTTAAAATTTCTTCTTCTAAATATTCTTTTTTCTGTGTTAATTCCATTGCTTTTACGTAATCAGACCCTACTTTTAATAACTCTTTTTCAATCTTTTCCAATTCTACAGAAAGGCTTTTTTCTTTCTCTTCTAATTCTGTAATCTGATTTCTAAATTTTTTTATTTGATTTTTTACTTTTTTTCTTACTTCATATTCAGAATTATTCTTTTTTACTTCAATATTTTTTTCACTTGGCATATCATATTCGTCAACAGACGAAATTTCCTTTATTGTTCTGTCCTTTATTGCCAAAAATCTATTACAAACATTTCTAATTAATTCCTCGTCGTGTGAAACAAGTAAAACTGCACCTTTAAATTCCTTTAATGCGTTTTCGAGAATTTCTACTGTTTCTAGATCCATATGATTAGTTGGTTCATCTAGTATTAATAAATTTGGTTTTTTTAGAAGAACTTTCGAAAGTGCTAGTATCTGTTTTTCTCCACCACTCAACTCTGAAACCATTTTAAAAACATCTTCACCCTTAAAACCAAATCTTCCTGCATATGCTCTAATAACGTAATCAGGTTCCATTTCCATCTCAGATGATATTTCTTCAAAAACCGTGTTATCAGGATCAAGATTTTCAACAAATTGTTCCAAAAAGACTGGTTTTACATTGTGCCCAAATTTTACGATACCCTGTCCTTCAAGTGTTCCGCTAATCATTTTCAATATAGAGGTTTTCCCACTTCCGTTAGGTCCCATAATTGCAACTTTCTCCCCGTTATATATTGTAAATGATACGTCTCTTATTACATTTAAAAAACCAAGATTTTTAACTTCTAAAACAATATAACCAGTAGGTTCTGGCTCTGGAATTTTCACTACTTTATCTGCCTCGTTCTCAACAAAAACTGTGGTGTTTTCAAGTTCCTCAAGCATTTTTTGGAGCCTTTTTTCTTTACTTTTTGCTTGTTTAATTGATTTCTCTCGCCCCCATTTTCTGTATCTTTCAATAATTGTTTTTAATCGTTCAATTTCTCTAACCCTATTTTTCAGTTCCCTTTCTTGATGTAATAAAAGATTCTTTCTTTCTTCAATATAATTATCGTACCTCATATTAAAATCCCAGATTTTTTCGTTGTTTATTTCTAAAAATCTTTCACAAGTATCTCTAAGAAAACTCCTGTCATGAGAAATTATGATATAGCCACCATTAAAATTCCTTAATAAATTTTTCAGAAAGTGTATGCCTGAAATATCCAAAAAATTGGTAGGTTCATCTAAAAGGACAAAATCAGGACTTTCTAGGAAAATTCTCCCAATATGAAGCCTTGTTTTTTCACCCCCACTGAAAGTAGAAACATCACGATACCAATCTTGTTCTTCGAATCCTAACCCTTTTAAAATACTTCTAACCATTCTTTCTTTTTCTGGAGTATCGGCTACTTTCATATAATAATCAAAAGGAGTCTTTTCATCAAAACTTCTAAATTGATCGAGATACAAAATCTTTCCAGAAGTAAAAATATTTCCGGTATAATCTTTAAAAATACCAGCAATTGCCTTTAAAAGTGTGGTTTTTCCTGAACCATTTTTGCCAATTAGAGCAACTCTATCTTTATCAGATATATTTAAATTTATATCTGATAATAAGGTTTTTCCAGGGAATGAAATTGTAAGGCCATTAAGAATAATCAAAACAAAATCACCTCATGTTAATTTTTTTGTTAATTTAAAACATTCAATAGAAACTAGTATTGCAAAAAGATGCCACAAAATAACGAAAATCACAATAAAAAACAAGTGTATGCCTTCTAATTCCGTATCTCCGTGAGCAAGACCTGTGAAATAGGCATATACGTTTGCTCCTATGAAGTTAATAATCGATAAGGAAAGATATACTACCAACTTTTTGTATTCAGAAAATGCTTTTTTGTCAATTATTTCTAAGACAATAATACCTAATGCAGCTAAAATTGTAAATAAAATAAGTTCAGCAGGCATCATAAAATCGTACAAAAATTTTCCTCTTGTAATTAAAATAATCAATGTTAACAAAACTGGTACAACAAATGGGAAGGTTGAAGCTACTGAAAATAAGTATCCAAGTCCTTTTGAAACTTTACTTTTGTTCATAATTTCCCTCCCTTCTACATAGGTAGTTTATCACAATTCTTATTTTTATTCTATTTCTTGACACAAAGTTCATTATTTATACATATACAGCAAATTAGTATGTGATATAATTTTAAAAAAGAAATATATGGAGGTGAGATGATGCCAAATCCACAATTTAATTTAAACAATGAACAAAACAAAGTAAAAGAAAAGATGAGTAAAATCAAACATAAAATAGCAGTATTAAGCGGCAAAGGTGGCGTTGGCAAGACCACAGTTGCGGTGAATCTTGCTACAGCTTTAGCTGAAAGTGGTTATAAGGTTGGGCTTCTTGACCTTGATATTCACGGCCCCAATATTGTAAGAATGCTTGGTGAAAAGTATCCTACTGTTGAAGATGACGAAATGGTCCCTGCAGAAATTCTGCCAAATTTAAAAGCTTTATCAATTGGTATGCTTGTCGAAGGCGGAAAAGCAGTTATATGGAGAGGGCCTCTTAAACACTCAGCTATAAAACAATTTTTAGGAGACACAAAATGGGGAGAACTAGATTATCTTATTTTTGATTTACCACCTGGAACAGGCGATGAAGCTTTAAGTTTGTTCCAAACTCTTGGAACTAGTGATGGAGTAATTATAGTTACAACTCCTCAAAAAGTTGCGCTGGATGATGTGAGAAGATCAATTGACTTTGTTCATTCAATGAACCAAAAGCTTATAGGAATAGTCGAAAATATGTCCTATGTTAAATGTCCAAAATGTGGAGAAAAAATCGAAATATTTGGTAGTGGTGGTGGAGAACTCTTAGCAAAAGAATACAACACTGAATTATTAGCTAAGATCCCACTTGATCCAAAAGCCGCTAAATATGCTGACGAAGGAAAACCAATAACTTTATATTTAAGAGAAACTGAAATAGAGGAAGAATTCAGAAAATTAGCAGAAAAAATTGCTAAAATTGTTGAAAAGTAACAAAAGTAAGAGGTGAAACAGTGAAGATACTTGTAACAAATGATGATGGAGTTACTGCTGACGGAATCTTGTGCCTTGCAAGATTTTTAAGTAAGGAACACGATGTTACTGTTGTAGCACCTGAAACTGAACAAAGCGCTGTAGGACATGCGATTACCATACGATTCCCACTATGGCTCAGAAAAGTTGATATTAAAGAGCCGTTTGAAATATATTCTGTTTCAGGAACACCTGCAGATTGTGTAAAAATTGGAATTGATGTAGTTTTAGGTCAAAAACCAGACCTAGTTATAAGTGGTATAAATAGAGGAAACAATCTTGGAACTGATGTAATTTATTCTGGAACTGTAAGCGGTGCTCTTGAAGGTGCCATTGCTGGAATTCCTTCTATTGCCGTTTCAAGTTATGATTTTAAAAACCCAATGTATGAAACAGCCGCAAAATTTATCCTCAAATTTTTAAAAGAATTTGACATTAAATCGATTCCTAGATTTTCGGCATTGAACATAAATGTTCCATCTGTGCCATACGAAAAACTTAAAGGCTGGAAATTAACAAGGCAAAGTAAAAGAAGGTATGAGGATTATTTCGAAAAGAGAGTTGATCCATCAGGAAGTGATTATTATTGGATGATGGGAAATATAGTTGAAAACGACCCAGATCCCAAAGCAGATTATAAGGTTTTAAAAGAAAACTATGTTTCTGTTACTCCAATTTCTCTTTTCATGACCAACGAAGAGTATTTAAAAAAATTGGAGGAAAAGTACAATGAAAATAAGATTGTTTGGTGATCCTATTTTAAGAAAAAAAGCTAAAGAAGTTTCTGATTTTGATTATATACAAAGTATAAAAGAAGAATTTTTAAAAACAATGTACTTAGATGATGGAGTTGGGCTTGCCGCCCCTCAAGTTGGTATCTCCCTTCGTTTTTTTGCAATGGATGATGGGAACGGCCCCATGATAATTGTTAACCCAGAAATTATTGATCATTCTGAAGAAAAAGAATTGGGCGAAGAAGGGTGTTTAAGCCTACCAGGAATTTTTGCTGATGTACTAAGATATAAATGGATAAAATTAAGATATCAAGATGAATATGGAAAGATTCATGAGCAGTTGTTTGAAGGTTATTCTGCGCGAATTGTTCAACATGAAAGAGACCACTTAGATGGTATCCTCTTTATTGATCATCTGCCAACAAATATTAGAAAACAACTTGCTCCTGAGCTTGCCAAAATTTCGAAGATGAGATTGGAGGAAACTAAGTGAATTTTGAAGATTTTAACTTAAGTAAAGATGTATTAAAAGCGATTAACGAAAAAGGGTTTGAAAAACCCACCCTTGTTCAGGAGAAAGTAATTCCTATTCTATTGAAGAAAGAAAAGAATCTGGTTGTTCAGGCAAAAACGGGAACAGGTAAAACGGCTTCTTTTGGAATACCTTTGGTTGAACTTTTAGAACCAAAAGGATACGTCCAAGCTATAATCCTAACTCCGACAAGAGAACTTGCACTACAAGTTTCAGAAGAAATTAATTCCTTAAAAAAGAAGAGACTAAAAGTTTTACCGGTTTATGGAGGACAGTCAATAAGCCATCAAATTAAGCATTTAAAAAGAGGCGTAGATATTGTAGTTGGAACCCCTGGAAGAGTTTTAGATCATATTGATAGAAAGACTCTCGATATTTCTAATGTTTCTTACTTTATTTTAGATGAAGCAGACGAAATGCTTGATATGGGTTTTATCGAAGATGTGGAGAAAATATTAAAAAACACCCCACAAGATAAATTTTTCTTAATGTTTTCTGCTACTATCCCACAAAGAATAATTTCTTTAGCAAAAAAGTATGTGAAAAATTATGAAGTAATTAAAATTGTAGATAAGGAATTAACAACAAACTTGACTGAACAAATTTATATTGAAGTAAATGAAAGTGATAAATTTGAAGTACTTTGTAGAATAATTGATCTTGAAGAAGATTTTTATGGTCTCGTATTTTGTAGAACAAAACTGGAAGTTGATAAAGTTTCTAGTAAACTAATTGAAAGAGGATACGACGCAGAAGCTTTGCACGGTGATTTTTCTCAATATCAAAGAGAGCGTGTTTTGAGAAAATTTAAAGAGAAAAAAACAAACATTTTAGTTGCTACAGATGTTGCCGCTAGAGGAATAGATATAGAAGGATTAACCCATGTTATTAACTATTCAATTCCGCTTAATCCTGAGCATTATGTCCACAGGATTGGAAGAACTGGAAGGGCAGGAAAAGAAGGAATAGCAATTACATTTGTTACACCAAGAGAATACAGTCAATTATTTAAAATTAGAAAATTTTCTAATGCGAAAATTAAAGAAGGGAAGATACCTTCCATTGAACAAATTATTGAGTCAAAGGCTCAAAAAATAAAAGAAGAAATACTTAATAAGAAAATTCAGTTAAATGAAATTTATTACAAACTTGCTGAAGAACTTTTATCTCACGAAGAAAGTAAAGAACTTGTAGCAAAGTTATTATTTAAAGCATTTAAAGGATTGGATCCAAATTCATATGAAGCTATTTCGCATAGGCCTAAAAATCTAAAATCAAAAGTACGCCTTTTTGTAGCAAAAGGTAAGAATTCTGGAATGACTAAAAATGAATTGATTAACTTTATTGTTGAAAATACGGGAATAAGTAGAAATGTTATTCAGGATGTTTTAGTACTTGATAAATTTTCATTTATTACAGTTCCATACAAAGAAGCAGAAATAATTCTTTCTGTTTTCAAAAAAAGAGGAAGAGGAAAAAGATCTATAGTTTCAAAGGCTAAGGCTAAAAACTAGGAGGTGTATTTATGAAAAAGTTAGGTATGCTTTCCATTGCTCTAGGACTTTTATTTTCTTTTGTTTTGTTATTCGCTGGAAGTGATTCCGCTCAATTTCCAAAACTAGCATATATTGATTCCACAAAGGTTCTTCAATCATATGATAAATGGATCGATCTTCAAGCAAAATATCAGGAAGATTATCAATTTTACGCAAAAAAATTAAATGAACTTGCCTCCGAAATTCAAAAATTAAAAGAAAGTGGAGCTTCTCAGGAAGAAATTGATGCTAAAACTCGGGAATATGTTCAAAAACAGCAACAATATAACCAAATTTTAAACGATGAATATCAAACAAAGTTTAGTGAAATTGAACAGGAAATTTTAACAAAGATTGCACAATTTGCAGAAATTATGGGATATGATTTTGTGTTTAATAGCAAATCAATGTCATACGGTAGTCCTGAATATGATGTTACAGCAAAGTTCATTGAATTTTTGAATTCTGGACAATAATATGAAAATCACATGTGAAAATGTGGTAAAAAAATTTGGAAGAAAAACCGTTTTAAAAGGAGTAAATTTATACGTAAATAAAGGTGAAATTGTGGGCTTACTTGGGCCAAATGGCTCAGGTAAGACCACTTTATTTAATATAATACTTGGAGTTGTAATACCTACCAAGGGCAAGGTATTTTTTGACAATAAGGAAGTTACAAATCTTCCAATACACAAAAGATCCCTAATGGGAATTACCTATTTGCAGCAGGAGACATCAGTTTTTCGTGAACTTTCAGTGTATAACAACCTAAAATTAATTCTTGAGTTCCACGAGAAAAAAAACAAGGATATAATCAACTCAAAAATTGAAAATTTGTTAAAAGAATTTGGGATTTATGATTTAAAGGATCAATTTGCTTTTGAACTTTCTGGCGGGGAAAAAAGGAGATTAGAACTAGCTAGAATGATGACTTTATCTCCTAAATTTTTGCTATTAGATGAACCTTTTGTTGGAATTGATCCAAAAACTGTAAAAGAGATCCAAAAAATGGTATTATTATTAAAGGAGAGAGGTTTAGGTGTAATTATTACAGATCATAGTGTAGACGCATTAAAGAATGTAGTTGATAGATTGTACGTTATTCACAAAGGGGAAATAATAGCAAATGGAGAACCAGAAAAGGTTTTAAACGATAAAATTGTTAAAGAAGTATATTTGGGGGGATAATTATGACGGTATTACTTAGTATTTTATTTACAATTTGGGGATTATTAGGTCCAGAAAGCATTGCTTTGGATGGAAATGGAGGATACTTCATTTCTCAAATGGGCGAATTATATGAAGCTGATGGAAGCATGATTTTCCAAAACAAAGACAAAACTGAGGAATTTTTTAAATTAGTTGATCCAAAAGGAATTCTTTTAGAGGATAATATACTCTGGATTGCAGAAAACGATAGGCTTATTATGTACGATACTTCAAATTCAAACTTTAAAAATTATACCGCAGAAAGTGGTTTGGCAAAATATTTAAACGATATAGTTAGATATAAAGGAGATTTATACGTCACTGATACTTATGCGGATATGGTGTATATTTTTAAAAATGAAATATTAGAGCCAGTTCTTACCGTTTCAAGACCCAACGGTATAACAACAGATGGGGAATATCTTTATATAATTTCATTTACAAATCCTGCAGTTGTTTATAAAAGTGACGGTAAAAAGATTTTAGAAACCTTCACATTACAGGAAATAAATTTTGGTGATGGCATTGTATATGATAAAGAAAATGATATTTTCTTTGTCTCTGGTTTTAAATCTGGAAATGTGTTAGTTTACAAAGATTGGAAAAAAGTTGGTGAATTTGATAAATTAACATCACCTGCTGATATATACTATGATTCTTCGGCAAAAATTCTTTACGTTCCAGATATGAAAACTGGAAAAGTAATTGCTTTAAAGGTGGAGATTGGTGAGTAAAGAATATATTATACTTTTCAAAAAAATTGGATTATTTAGATATATTTCGGCACTTGATACAATTACAATGATTGAAAGAACTTTCAGACGTAGCAAATTATCTCTTTGCTACACTGAAGGATTTCATCCTAAACCAAAGTTTTCTTATATTGATCCCGTTCCTACAGGGGTAATCGATTTAGCGTTTTATTTCAAAGTTTGTTTTGAAGAAATATACGATCCTTTGCAAATATACAAAAACATTGAAAAAGTACAACCAAAATTTTTAAGGATACGAAAAGTTTTTAACAAAATAACGGATCTTTCTAAGATAAACAGATATCAATTTTCATTAATTATAAAAAAACCTTTTCATCTAGAATTGGATAAATCAATTGAAAAGAAAACAAAAAGAGGCGTAAAAATAATTCCATTGAGTGTCTTGGATAATGTTGAATTGTTTGAAAAAAAAGATTACATTGTGTTAAACTATATAATTGATAAAGGGAATCTATTTAATCCTTATCAACTTTCCAAACAAGTCTATTTATCAATAAGGAAAGAAGTATTTGTTGATAATATTCCTGTGTCTGATTTGTTAACTAGAAAATATGACTAAGTTTTTACAGGAGGTGTACTAATGATTGATGTTGGTGCATTGTCTAAAGGTATGTATATAAAGTACGACGGAGAAATCTACAGAGTTGTAGATGTTAATAAACATTTTAGAGCTAGAGGTTCTGGATTAATTAGAACAAAATTAAAAAACCTTTCAACTGGTTTAATAAGAGAAGTTAATTTCAACAGCGGTGAAAAAGTTGAAGAAGCAGAAGTCACATTTAGAAAAGCTACTTATATATACAACGATGGTGAAATGTATTATTTCATGGATAATGAAACATTTGAACAATATGGAATACCTGCTCACGAAATTGAAGACGAAAAAAATTATCTTGTAGAAAATACAGAAGTTGACTTAATTATGCACGATGGAAAACCTATTGGTATTCAACTCCCCACAAGTGTTGTTTTGGAGGTTGTAGAAACAGAACCAGGTTTTAAAGGTGATACAGTTTCTGGTGGTGGAAAACCTGCAGTCCTTGAAACTGGTTTAAAAATTACTGTTCCTTTCTTTGTTGAAGTAGGCCAAAAAGTAAGAGTAGATACTCGAACAGGTGAATATATTGAAAGAGCCTAAAAGGAGGTGTAAGTATGGAATTCGAACAAGGAAACATAAATATTAGTGATGATGTTTTAAAAGAAATAGCATTTAGAAGTTTTTTAGAAATTTTAGAATTAAATCCTGATGAAAAGGAAGCAAAAAAACTTAAAAAGAATATTGAAATTGAAAGAACACCTGATGATAGTGTTATTGTTTATGTGAAAACAGTAGCTCCATATGGAAAAAGCATTGTAGAATTCGGAAAAAGAATTATGAAGAATATTTCTGAAAATATTCAAAGAATGACAGAAATACCAGTGTCTGCAGTTAATGTAACTGTAGTAGATGTAGTAGAAAAGCTAGAAGCTCCTAAAGAGGAAGAGGAGGAAGTTTAATTGGCAACTAGACGCCACAGAATGAGAGAATACATTTTTAAAACACTTTTTCAGTGGGACTTTCAATCAGATGTTGACCTAGAAAAAATTGCTGAAAATGAACTAAACAAATTGAAAGACGAAAAAATAAGAAAACAAGCTTTTGACTATGTTGCAGGAATTAAAAATAAAATTATTGAAATCGATGAAATTATACAAAAGCACCTTGAAAACTGGGAACTTGACAGACTTTCTGTGGTAGATAGAAACCTTTTACGTTTGGGAACTTATGAGCTTATATATGTCCCAGATGTTCCTATTGAAGTTACTATTGATGAAATAATTGAACTTGGAAAAACATATGGAACAGAAAATAGCGGAAAATTTGTTAATGGTGTTCTTGACAAAATAGCAAAAGATAAAGCGCCAAAAGAAAAATTTAATTTGTAAGGACCGGGGGGTAGGGGGAATTTCATACATAGAATTTCTAATTGTTTTTGTTTTAGCACTTGAAATTACATTTTCAATCTTTTTTATTTTTGATGCAACAATCGATTGGTATTTTGAATTAAAAAAAGATTACACTCAATCTTTAAGTGTTTTTCATATTATCAACTACATTCGTCATGATTTTTATAACCGAGGGATTTCAGAAATACATTTTGTTAATTCAAAAAAGTTTTTCTTTTATGAAAATGTAGATGGAAAAAACAAGAAAGTAACTTATCAAATCTTAAAAAATAAAAACAGCGATAGTATATTAATCAAAAGAGAAGTTTCTGGTAGTGGAAGAAAAAAGGGTACAAATTACCTTGGTCCATATAAAATGGAAATTTCGTTTGAAAACTCAAAAAATTTTATTACCTTAAAAACTTCCTTCGGAAATTTCATCCTTCCTAAAAATATTCCAAACAAAGAATTTATTTTAGGGTTAAGTTTAGAATAAAGATCAAAGATTTTCGTTAACCAAATTTGTATTTTTATTAACCTTATTTTGCAGCTAGATGATCTAAAAAATATGGCTTCGGATTTTTCCCGAAGCCAAAAAGTTAAAATTTATTTTTTTTACCCCTTAAAAAATAAATCAAACCACTTAAAAAGACAATTAATCTTGCTCAAATATTATAATTCTTTTACAAATTCAGAAATAATTCTAACCATCATTTCTCCTGTTCTATTTGCAACTTCTAGAACTTCTTCTGCTGTAAGAGGTTTAAGATCTTCATGAACAGCCTTGTCTGTAATAGCAGAAATACCTAAAACTTTAATTCCACCATGATTTGCAACAATTACTTCAGGAACAGTTGACATTCCTACTGCATCAGCACCCATCCATCTAAGCATTTTTAATTCAGCGGGAGTTTCAAAATTTGGACCTGCAACCGCAACATAAACCCCTTCATAAAATGGTATGTTTAATTTCTTTGCTATATTTACAGCCTTATTTCTTAATTCCTTATCATATGCGTTTGACATATCCGGAAATCTTGGTCCCCATTCATCCACATTTGGACCAATTAAAGGATTATCACCCATCATGTTTATATGATCAGTAATAAACATAGGTCTGCCTATTTCAAAATCTGGATTCATTCCACCTGCTGCATTTGTTACTACCAAAACTTCCACACCCAAAAGCTGCATGACTCTTATTGGAAAAGTTACTGTTTTCATATCGTATCCTTCATAATAATGGAATCTTCCGTTCATTAACATAACATCTTTACCATTAAGTTTTCCAAAAATAAGTTCTCCTTTGTGTCCAGGGGCTGTTGATACAGGAAAGCCCGGAATATCTTTGTAGGAAATTCTTAATGGATTTTCTACACTTTCAGCAATTCCATGTAATCCTGATCCCAAAACTATTGCAACTTTTGGTGTTGCTTCTAGTTTAGACTTTAAAAATTCAACTGCTTTATTTACCCTTTCAATGTATTCTTTCATTTCTTTCCCTCCTTCAATCAACAAGTATGCTACGATTCAATTTTAACACAAATCATTCTTCATCAAGAATGTATACAACATCTCCTGTTTTTAATAAAGCCGCATTTGCTTCATCTGTATCCACATGAAATTCCAAAGCATATTTTTCACTAACTCTTATAAGTACATCATCAAATATAACTCTTCTACCTGGTTTATCAACAATAACCTTTACTATATCTTTATCTTTTACTCCATACTTTTCAGCATCTTTTGTATGCATATGAATATGTCTTTTAGCAATTATAACTCCTTTATCTTTTATAACACTACCCTTGGGACCAATAATTACTATACCGGGTGTTCCTTCTAAATCCCCAGAATCTCTAACAGGCGGCATCACTCCAAGTTTAAATGCATCAGTTAAAGATATTTCAATTTGAGTTTCTTTTCTTTCGGGACCTAAAACTCTAACCTTTTCTATTGCCCCTTTAGGGCCAGCGATAATAACAGTTTCCTGACAAGCAAACTGTCCTGGTTGACCTAAATCTTTAATGGGAGTTAAATTATACCCTTTGCCAAAAAGTATTTCAACATCTTCCCTTGAAAGATGAACATGTCTGTTACTTACTCCTGCTACAATACCTGGTTCTTTAACTTTCATGCTTTTTACCTCCTCTTTGCGGTTTTAATAATCTATTTCTAACAACAACATTTACATCCTTTGGAATTTTCAACTTCATTTTAAAAGGTCCTCTCTTAACGTTTATAAAAGCAAGACCAAATATAACCAATTCTTTTTCTTCATTTAAATTAAATTCTTGTTCTTTCCATTCTATATCCTTCATTTCATCTTTTTTACAAGGTGGAATGAGTAAATCTCCTGCTCTTTCTCTCATTAATTCATCCGCTTTTTCCTTTTTTGTTTCATGAAATTTCACATTTTTTGGTGCAAAAATCTGAAATATGGGCAAATATTCTGAATCATATTCTAATTCTATTTTACAGTATGCCCCTATCAATATTGCCCTATCATCTGATAATTTATAAGTCTTTCTAGTTAATTGATTTGTATTTAAAATTTTGGCCTGACACTCTGGTGTAAGAAGATCAATAACTCTGTCATTTGTTAAAATTCCAGGAGTATCAATAATATAATATTTAGAACCCTTAATTTTTCTTTTTAATATTCCTAAAGTGGTTCCAGGAAATGGTGAAATTGTAGGTGAAGAATCAGTAAATTTAGAAATTAACGAAGATTTTCCAACGTTTGTAACACCTATAACAAGTATATCTTCTTTGAGAGATTTTAAAAACTTTTCAAGTTTTTTTAATCCAAATCCATTTCTACTGCTAGTCAAGAATATGTGTTCTGAATCAGTATTCAACCTTACTTTAAGCCACTCTTGAACTTCAATAGAACTAAGTGATCTCGGCATTAAATCAAACTTGGTTATAGCATAAAAAACTTCTTTTTCTCTCAAATAATCCATTATTTCATTTCTAAAAGTTCCTTCGAAATCAGTTAGATCTATAACATAAAGAATCTTTCTAAAATCTTTTGTTATATCTTCAATTTTGTGAAGAAATAATTCTTCTTCAATAGGTATAGTTAATTTTCCATAATGTTCAATTCTATAACATCTTTGACATAATGGCTCATCTTCTGTTTCAAGAACATGCTCTGGAATATATCCGGGTTTTTCTGGATCAATAGTTTGGAGTTCTACTCCACATCCCCTACATTTCATGTTTAACCTCCAATATAAACTTTAATTAAGGCATAACCCAATCCAATTAAAGATGTTATCAGATAAGGCTTAAAAGCCCATTTCATATATTCACCAAAACCAAAATTTCTGCCAATTTGTTTAGATAAAAGATTAATACCTACAATATTTTGTACTGCGCCAAGTGGTGTTAAATTTGTTGCTAAATTTGCACTAACTCCGTAAATCCACCAAAATTGAGGGGAAAATCCATTACTTATTAATACTTTAACAACCGGAGCAATGATTAATGTTCCAGGTACTGCACTAAGCCAAGGAATAGATATTGAAACAAATCCAAATATAGCAAAAGTAGCAAGCAACTTATGATCAACCAATGGCATAAACATTCCCGCCAACATTTTCGTAATTCCAATCTCTTCAAGTGCATAAGATAAAATGTAAAGGCCTGCATAAAAAAACAGTGTATCCCAATCTATCTCACTTGAAATATCGTTAAACTCTTTTTTATGATACAACATAACAGCTACCGCTCCAAGTAATGCTATAAATGACAAATCGATTTCCACAACATTATGAAGAGCAAATAAGAAAATTACAACTAAAAAAATGGAAAGTGTAAATTTTAATGATTTTGGTTCCACTATTGCTTTTCTTTCATCTACATTTCTAAGGCTTTCAAGTCTATCTAAAATTTGTTTGTTTACCTTTGTGTATTTTTTGAACATTAATAATACTACAACAAAACTTATAATCGTAATAAGTCCCATATTTCTAATGAAATCGTTAAATCCAAGTCCACTAACCGATCCCAATACCAGGTTTAAAGGGCTACCAATTAAAGTTGACATTCCACCGATGTTGTCAATTATAATTGTTAAAATTAAAAATGGCACTGGATCAAGACCCAAAGTATCACTAATCAAAAAAATCATAGGAGCAATTAAAATAATGGTTACTAAATTATCAAGAAACGCAGATGCAACAGCTACTAAAGCCATTAAACCAACCACTGTCCAGAAAAATCTTTTTCCACCAATTTTAATTATCCTTATCGAAAGAAACTGAAATAATCCCGTTTTTTTCAAAAACTCAACAATTACAGTCATACCTGCTAAAAGCCCAAGGGTGTTAAAATCCACTACTTTACTAATGTTATCCGGTTCCAAACCTTCAACCAATCTTAAAGCAGCAACAATTAAAGCAAGGCCAAAAACAATAGGTGCCTTGTATTTTTTACCAAAAATTATGTAATAGTATGCCAGAATAACGATCAAAAGTGCAATTATTTTTTCTATGTCCATTTAAACACCCCCGTGGGTAGGCATCCACTCACAATTATACAACTATTTATTACATTTACTTGTTAAAATAACTATAAATTTCTGTGTTATCTTCTTTGCACATTATATTGAATTTGTAACAATATTTTCTTTTAAAAAATTAAGTTTAAAAGCGGAAATCCTTTTTAATTACTTCAAAAAATCTTCCATATAATTAAACCACATTTGATTTAGTTTAAAAATTATAGGAAAATATAGATGTATAATCAAAATTTACATATAGGAGTGATAAAATGGCCAAAGTCACTGATTTAGTACTTTTGAATAAACCAAACGAAAAAATATTACTTTTGGGAAATCATGCAATTGCAAGGGGTGCATTAGAAGCAGGTATTGCTGTTTTTGCTGCTTATCCCGGAACTCCTAGTTCTGAGCTAACAGACACTATGGCGGCTGTTGCAAAAGATGCAGGAGTTTATGTGGAATATTCCACAAATGAAAAAGTAGCTTTTGAAACAGCTCTTTCTGCTGCTTGGAGTGGGTTACGAAGTATGACAGCAATGAAACATGTCGGATTAAATGTTGCAGCAGACACCTTTATGAGCGCAGTTGGAATGGGAGTCGAAGGTGGATTTGTAGTAATGGTTGCAGATGATCCAAGTATGTGGTCCTCCCAAAACGAACAAGATACAAGAGTTTTTGCTAAATTTGCAAATGTTCCCGTTTTAGAACCAGTGAGTGTTCAGGAAGCAAAAGATATGACAAAATATGCTTTTGAATTAAGTGAAAAATACAAACATATGATAATCTTAAGAACCACTACACGTTCTTCTCATATGAGAGGAGATGTCATTCTAGGTGAACTTCCAGAAGAAATAGTAAATAAAACAAGAAGGTTTGGAACTTTTGAAAAAAACCCTCAAAGATTTGTAGATATACCTGCTCATTCTAGAACATTCCATCCTAAAATTCTTGAAAATATCGAAAAAATAAGGAAGGAATTTTCAAATTCTCCATTTAATAAAATTGAAGGAAATGGAAAAATTGGAATTATAGCATCTGGTCTCTCTTATGCATATGTAAAAGAGGCACTATCTTGGTTAAATATAGATAATGTAAAAATCTTAAAACTCGGAACTCCTTTTCCTGTTCCATTTGACCTTGTCGAAGAATTCTTAGAAGGTCTTGAAAAAGTTTTAATAGTCGAAGAACTTGAACCTGTTGTTGAAGAGCAAATTAAATTATGGGCTTACGACAAAGGATTTAATATTCCAATTC
>JASKLO010000035.1 GCA_030153605.1 Thermosipho sp. (in: thermotogales) | reverse complement strand
CTTCAGCAGAAAACTTCTTTCTCATATCTTTCACTCCCCTTCGTATATGATTATACTCTCTACTTTCTAACTGTCCAATCCTTCAGGGGAGCAGTATAACATTTTATTAAAACTTTCAATCTTTAATATCATCTTTCATACCAATTTCATTTAAAATAATGAAATCTTTGTCTCTCCAATTCCTTTTAACTTTTACGTGAAGGTCTAAAAATATTTTTTGCCCTGTTAAAAATTCCAGTTCTTTTCTTGCATCTTGTCCGATTTTTTTAATCATACTTCCTTTGTGACCTATAATTATACCTTTTTGACTTTCTCTATCTACATATATATTAGCCCTAATGTATAAAACTCCGTTTTCTCTTTCTTTGATTTCTTCAACAATTACTGCAACTGAGTGAGGTACTTCTTCGTAAGTATAATGGAAAATTTTTTCTCTTATTATTTCAGAAGCCATAAATGAAAAGGGTCTGTCAGTTATCATATCTTCAGGATAGAATTGAGGCCCTTCAGGTAAGTTTTCTATTATCAAATCTAAAAGTTCTTTTATACCTTCTCCTCTAACTGCAGATGTTTTAACTATTTTTATGCAATTTTTCAACTCTTTTTCCATTATATTTTTTAAAGACTCAACTATTTCACTTTTAACAAGGTCAATTTTATTAATTACTCCAATAGTAGGTGTTCCTGATTGATTAACATATTCGAAAACAAATCTCTCAGGTTTTCCAATTCCTTCTTTAGCATCTACAACTGTTAAAATTAAATCAACTCCCTTTAAAGCTGTTACAGCAGCTTTAACCATGTATTCACCAAGTCTATATAACGGTTTGTGAATACCAGGAGTATCTACAAAAATAATCTGATAATCTTCAGTTGTATGAATTACATTTATTCTATTTCTTGTAGTTTGAGGTTTATCAGAAACTATTAATACTTTTCTTCCAACAATTGCATTAACAAGAGATGATTTTCCAACATTTGGCTTTCCAGCTAATGCTACAAATCCAGATTTCACACTACACCTCCTCAAATCTTAACTTTAAAGGATATTTCTCTGTTAATCTTTTCTTTATCTCAGCCCATGTTTTATTAATTTCTTCTTCACTTAGTGTCTTTTCATTAGATCTAAAAACACAATAGACTGTAATACTTGTATATCCTTCTGGAATTCCTTTACCTGAATAAATATCTGAAATACCTGCTTCTTCGACATAATCGTAGTCAAATAATTCGTCAATTACTACTCCCAACCTAAAGTTTTTAGGTACAAGGAATGATACGTCACGTCTTACAGATGGATAAACTGCACTTTCTTTGTATTCAGGAACTTCTTTGAAATTTTCATATAAATCTTCTGTTGATAGTTCAAAAGCATACACTTCATCTTTCACATCGTAAAATCTATCAGCTATTTCTGGATCAACCATACCAACAAAACCAATTTCTTTGTTATTAAGATAAATCTTCGCAGTTCTTGTTGGAACAAATCCAGGAATTTCAGCATTTTTATATTCAAATTTTACTTTAAACAGATCAGCTATATTATCAATTACACCTTTAATGTTGTAGTAGGTAAACATTCTGTTATCTGTATAATCGTACTTATTCAATCTTCCTACAGCAACTGCTGCAATTTTTTCAATATCTACTGGTTGTTCTGTGGTTCCTTTAAATACTCTACCAACCTCGAACAATTTTACATTTCTATTTTGTCTTTTGTAATTGTATGATAAAGAATCCATTAAGCCATATATTAACGTTGGCCTTAAAACATCCATTTCTTCATTTATTGGATTTTTAATTTTCACCTTTTCATTTGTAAAATTCCACCTATCAACTATAGCCTCAGAAACAAAAGATAAGTTTGTTGCTTCACTAAATCCTTCAGCAGTCATATGAACCTTTAATCTATACCTTAAACTTTGAGCTTTATTTCTTCCTATACCTTTTGTTAGAATTCTAAATGGTTCACTTTCTATTTTTGAAGTTCCATATATTCTAGAAATTTCTTCAACAATATCTATTGGTCTTTCGACATCAAAATATCTAAAAGTTGGAATTTGAATTTTCCAGTTTTCTTCATCTAATTCTTCAACTTTAAAACCAAGACGTGTGAGTATTTTTTTCTGTGTTTCTTTTTCAATATTTTCCCCAACAACTTTTTCTGTTGTTTTTATAGGATAATGTAGTACCTTAGGTTCAATTTTCTTTGTATAAACATCCACTATTTCAGTTGAAACTCCTCCTGCAAGCTCACTTAAAAGATGAGATAACCTGTCAATTACATATTCTGCATCGTTTGGATCTACGCCTCGTTCAAATCTGTATGATGCTTCTGTCATCAAGCCGAATTTTTTTGAAGTTTTTCTGATTCTAACAGGGTCAAACATTGCAACTTCAAGTAAAACTTCCGTAGTATTTTCATTAACTCCACTTTCTTCTCCGCCCATAATACCTGCAAGAGCAAGAGGCCTTTCCCCATCAGTTATTAAAACTTCATCTCCTGAAAATTCGTATTCTTTTCCATCAAGTAATAATAATTTTTCACCTTTTTTTGCGTCTCTAACAACAATTTTCTTATTTTTCAATAAATTTAAATCGAAAGCATGGACAGGATGACCAGTTTCCAGTAATACGTAGTTTGTAATATCGACAATATTATTAATAGGTCTAACACCTGATGCAATAAGTCTTCTCTGAAGCCACAAAGGACTTGGTCCAACTTTTACTCCTTTTACAATCCTTGTGGTATATCTCCAGCATCCTTCACTTTGAATTTCTACTTCTACATTGCATTTTCCATCAATTTTAAAATTATTTTCTGGTATTTTTAAATCTAAATCATATAAAGCAGAAGCTTCTCTTGAAAGTCCAATTACACTTAAACAATCAGGTCGATTTGGTGTGATTTCAACATCAAGAACTTTGTCGTCAAGATTTAAATAAGAAATTATATCAGTCCCAGGCGCTAATTCTTCTTTAAATCTATAGACAGAATCTGATTTTTCTTCAAGTCCGAGTTCTTCAAGAGAACACATCATACCCTCTGACAATATTCCGCGCATTTTTCTAGGTGTTATTACTAAATCACCAAGTTTTGCTCCTTCGAGAGCAAGAGGAACAATATCTCCTTCTTTTACAGTCAAATCTCCTGTCACGATTGTTTTAATTTCATTTCCAATATCAACTTTACAAACTATAAGTCTATCTGCATTTGGATGCTTCTCTACTTTAACTACTTTTCCAGCAACAATTTTTCCGGAAACTTTGAAAGGCTTAATTATTTCTTCAACATTATTTCCAGTTAAACTAAATTTTTCAGCTAATTCTTCAGCTGTACCATTAAAGTCAACAAAATCTCTTAGCCATTCTATAGAAAGTCTCAACTTGCTCCACCTCCGGTATTTTTCTGTTTTTTGAAATTCCAAATAAATCCTAAAACAGTTAATAACAGAAATATTCCAATAAATATAGAAGAGTAAAGTGGTTCAGTAATTTTTTCTTCAATATTATTTCTGATTATAAAACCTACTATAACGGCACTTAACGCAGCAGAACCTGCAATTATTGACATAACTGAAATAACTTCTGAGCTTTTTTTAGAGGAAATTAAACCTCCTAGTATACCTAAACCAATTCCTACAATTGCAGTAATGTACAACGGATTAAAAGATAATTGAATTTTAAAAAACTGGATTGCAAAATCTGCAAGATAATATCCTATTAAACCAACTACTGCAAATCCTGCTATAAATACAAATGATTTATATAAAGCAAATAATACTGCGGCTACAATAACTCCAAAGACAAGCATTGAAATTTGATAATACGCAGGCTCAACAAACCACTCATTAAGTTTTGGAAATTGATTTAATAAAACAGGGAACAAAACATTAATTCCAAGCAAAAACCCAAGTAATGCAATTGAAAGTTTTTCAATAAACTTTGCAGCAAAAATTAAAAAAACTCCAACAATAAGAGAATAATACCAGTATTCAATAACTGGTCTTATATAAATTAAAATCCCTTCAGGAGTAATTGTACTTTCCACCTTAATCCCCCCTATTGTTTCTTTCTGCTTCTTATTTTTAAAAACATATCAATAACATCTGTTTTTCTTTCTTCACCTCGAATTAACCTTTGAATATTTGATTTATGCCTGTAAGTAGAAAAAAGAGAAAGTGCAAGAAAAATAACCCAATAATTTTTACCCATTAAAAGTGCAAAAATACTAGCAGATGTCAAACCAATTATAGAAGCTAGAGATACATATTGAGTAATTCCTACAACTAAAATCCAAATTCCTAGAAAAACAAGACCTGATGGTGGATAAATACCTAATATTACACCAAATGTTGTAGCTACGCCTTTTCCACCCTTAAATCCTAGGTAAATTGGATAGCAATGTCCTAATACTGCAAAACTTCCGGCAAGAAGTTGCATATCCAATCCAAATTTTTTTGTTAATAACACAACAATTAATCCTTTTGAAATATCTAACAAAAAAGCAAGACCTCCATACAATGGTCCTGCACTTCTTAAAACATTAGTTCCCCCTACATTTCCACTACCAATTTTTCTAATATCAATACCTTTCATTTTCGCAATTATATAACTAAATGGAATTGCACCAATAAAATAACCAATGAGGATAGAATATATTATATTTTCCATATTCCTCGCCCCCTTTTTTCACTATAAAACTATTAGCATATAGATTATATCACAGCTTTAAGAATTCTTTCAGCGGCTTTTCCGTCTCCGAAAGGATTTTTTGTTCTATCAACTTTTACATCAATACCCCTAACAAGAGCTTTATATACAGATGATTTTTCCGTGCCTGCAAGGATTCCATAACCACTTTCAATTAATTCTGGCCTTTCAGTAGTATTTCTACATACAACTACAAATTTTCCAAAACTTGGAGCTTCTTCCTGGATTCCACCACTATCTGATGCCACTATTCTTGCACCTTTTAATAGACTTAAAAAAGTGATATAATCAACAGGTTCAAGCAATATTGCTTTTTCATATCCATCAAGAACTTCTTTTACTATTTCTCTAACTTTTGGATTTAAATGAACAGGAAAAACAATAGGAAGATTGTATTCTTGTGAAAATTCCTTAATACCTTCTAGAATTTTTTTCATTTTTTCTCCCCAGTTTTCCCTTCTATGCAAAGTTACTAAAATATAATTTTCTACTTCAATATATTTTTTTCTAATAGAATCAAGATCAAATTTTTCTTGAACATAATAAAGTGCATCAACAACCGTATTTCCAGTTACAACAATTCTTTCTTTATTTAAACCTTCTTCTAACAAATTTTTCCTTGAATTTGTAGTTGGCGCAAATAGTAAATCTGAAACCTGATCTATAACACGCCTATTCATTTCCTCAGGAAAAGGATCTCTTATATCACCACTTCGAAGACCTGCTTCTACATGCCCTACTTTTACACCTTTATGAAACGCTGAAATTGCACCTGCCATAGCTGTAGTAGTATCACCCTGAACAAAAATCCAATCAAAATTCTCTTTACATATAATTTCCTCCAATTTTACAAGAACCTTCGCAGCCACACCGTTTAAAGATTGATTTTCAGTCATTATATTCATATCATAATCAGGCTTCATTTTAAAAACCTTTAACATCATATCCATCATTTCTCTGTGCTGGGCTGTAGCAATTGAAACAATATCTATACCCATTTCTTTTGCCTTAATATAAATTGGTGCCATTTTAATTACTTCTGGCCTCGTTCCGAAAACAAGTCCTATTTTCAAGATTTAACCCCCCTTTTTTCAATAAATTGAATGAAAGCAACAAATAATAACCCCAAAATTGGGAAAATAAACATTAAGGGAATACTTACTTTAGAAAGAAGACCCATGAAATATGAAAAAATCATCCCCCCTACCCCCGTAGAAGCAAATGTGATACCATTAAGCAATCCAACCTCATCCTTGTTTAATTTCATATTTGCATATCTTTGAATCATTGGAAAAACTGCTCCCATTAAAAATCCAATTATTAAAAAAATAAGTGAATTCTTTGTAATAAGCATTATAAAAATAAACATAGATGAAAATAGCGTACAGAAAATAACAATTTTCTTCTCGCTAATAAATTTTACAACAAAATCACTTAAAAATCTTGAAATAGTATAAAATATCCAAAAAGAGCTAATCGACAACGCGGCTACATCAGGTGAAGAACCAAAATATATAAACAAATTTGAGACCCAAGTAATAAGACCTATCTCACTTCCAGAATATAATAAAAATGAAATTATTGAAAGGAAAAAAATAGGTTTTAAAATAGTACTCTTTATCTTTGAAAAATTCATTACTTCATATTTGGCATCAGGCATCTTTATAAAAACATTCCAAATAAAAATGAAAACTGTTAATAAAAAATATGAGAAATATAGAAATCTATAACTGAAATTATACTTTATCGAAAAAGAAACTAATAACGGCGCTACTATTCCACCTATACCAAAAAAAGCATGTGTAATTCCATAATGTGGATTTTCCAGATGTGCAAGCAATGTTGTAAGTGATGTAAACAAAAATGAAGAAGAAGCACCTATAAAAAAAGAAGCCAAAATAATTCCTATTAAACTTTTGGATAACGAAAACATTAATAATCCAACAAATAAAAAAAGATATCCAAAATAATTAGATTTCTTTATACCAATTCTAGATATTAGAAAAGACAAAATAATTGAAAAAATTGTAGTTCCTAAAACAGCAAAAACTGGAATAGATGACGATTTTGAAATAGAAATATTTAATTCTTTTTGAAGTAAAGGCATTAGAGGAGCAAGTGTATTAACTATTATAGATACAATAAAGATGTTTATAATAACAAACAATTTTGCCACATAATCCCCCCTTTTAAAATATTTTATCATACTAGCCTCTTTTGGAAAACATAATACTTTTATGATAAAATAATATTAGACAATCTTAATAAGGGGAGGTGTTAGAATGAAGCGTATCATTATTGTTCTTGCTGTAATATTTGCTGCTTTTAGTATATTTGCTGCAGAAAACGCTCTTGAAATTTTTAGTTGGTGGACAGGTGGCGGTGAAGAAGAAGGTTTACTTGCACTTTTTGATCTATTCCATAAATATTATCCAGATGTTGAAATTATAAATGCCGCTGTTGCTGGTGGAGCAGGTACAAACGCTAAGGCTGTTCTTAAAACAAGAATGCTTGGAGGAAATCCACCTGATTCATTCCAAGTTCACGCTGGAATGGAATTAACAGATACTTATGTAATTCCTGGACTTATGGAACCTATCACCTTTATTTACAAGGAACTCGGCATTCTTGACAAATTTCCAAAAGATCTTCTAGATATTGTAAGCTATAAAGGAGAAATTTATTCAGTGCCCGTTAATGTACACAGAGCAAATGTTGTTTTCTACAACAAAAAGATTGCTGAAGAAATTGGAATGACAAAAGAACCAACAACATGGGCAGAATTTTTAATGTATCTTGATAAAGCACAACAAAAAGGATATACTGGTCTTGCTCTCGGAGACAAAAACAAATGGACATCTCTACACTTGTTTGAAAGTATAATGCTTGCTGAACTTGGTCCAGAGAAATATAATAAACTCTGGAAAGGTGAAGCATCATTTAACGATCCAGCAATTAAACGTGCTCTTTCAATAATGAAAGACATATTAAAATATGTTAACTCCGACCATTCCGCACTTACATGGCAAGACGCAACAAGACTTGTATTTGAGGGTAAAGCATTCGCAAACATGATGGGAGACTGGGCCGAAGGATACCTTAAAACACTAGGATGGAAACCTGGAGTTGATTTTGGTTGGTTCGCTCTTCCCGGAACCCAAAATGCATTTATGCTTGTTTCTGACACATTTGGTCTTCCGAAAAATGCACCACACAGAGAAAATGCAATTAGATGGTTAAAATTCCTTACTACAGTTGAAGCACAGGATACATTTAATCCAATAAAAGGTTCAATTCCAGCAAGAGTTGATGCTGATAAATCCAAATATGATATTTATCTACAATGGTCAATGAACGATTTTGCAACAAAAGCAATTTGTCCATCAATTATCCATGGTTCTGCTGCACCTGAAGCATTCTCAACAGCACTAATGGATGCAATTAATATATTCGTTACAGAGCAAGATGTTGACAAAACATTTAAAGAAATTCTTTGGATTGCAGAAGATAATGGCTATTTAGCTGATTAAAAATTTCCTTTAGATAATTGGGGGCGGAGATTTCCGCCCCAACTTTTATAAAGGGGTGAATGATATTGAGAAAGAAAAATCTTGTTATAGGAATATCTGTTGTTGCACCCTCTATAATTGCAATTGCGATATTTGTATACGGTTTTATTTCTTGGACTCTCAGAGTTTCTTTTTCTAATTGGAATAGTTTCTCTGCACTTCTAAGAGGAGAATATAAATTTGTTGGTTTGAGAAATTACATAAGACTCTTCCAAGATACAAGATTCCAAACTGATTTATGGAACACCTTGTTCTTTACTTTATTCTTCTTATTTGGTACTATCGCACTTGGTATTATTATGGCAATTTTAGTTGATAAGGGATTAAAAGGATCGAGACTATTTCAAAATCTTTACTTGTTTCCTATGGCGATTTCTTTTGTTGTAACTGGTACTGTTTGGAGTTGGATATTTGCTCCTGGAACCTTGCCAAATAATCCACAAGGAATAAATCTATTATTTCATAAGCTTGGACTCGATAATCTAATGTGGGGCTGGTATACTTCAACTGACTCTTTGGGACATTTTAACCTTGCACTAATACCAGTTATTATTGCCGCTGTCTGGCAATTATCAGGTTATACTATGGCGATGTATTTGGCCGGACTTAGAGGAATCCCAAATGATATTATAGAAGCTGCTAAAGTCGATGGCGCAAGTGAATGGAAAATATTCTGGAAAGTTAAAATGCCTTTACTTACTCCTATAACATTAAGTGCCTTGATTATTCTAGGACATATTTCTTTGAAAATCTTCGATTTGGTTTTTGCAATGACAGGAAGTGGTCCAAACTTTGTTACAGATGTTCCTGCTATCTACATGTTCGAACTTACTTTTAGAAGCAATAGATATGCTCTAGGTTCAGCTATTGCAATAATCATGCTATTATTTGTGGCAGTAGTGATTGTTCCATATTTATTTACTAGCATGAGAGGTGAAAAAAGATGAAAAAAATACTCGCCTACATTTTTCTTATTTTAATCGCTTTATATATATTAATTCCTCTGTATGTTCTTCTTGCAACTACATTCAAACCTCTTCAGGAAATTGGTATTTCAGATATGTGGAAATTACCTAAACAATGGTCCTTAAGTGGTTTTATTAAAGCCTTCCAAAAATTAGGGCCTAATTTGAAAAATAGTTTTTATTTAACAATACCTGCTACCATTGTTTCTGCCTTTATAGGTTCAATAAATGGATATGTGTTTTCAAAAGTAAAATTCAAATATGCTAATCTTGTTTTTGCCATAATATTATTTGGTATGTTTATTCCATATCAGAGTGTTTTGTTCCCTTTAATTAGATTTTTGCAAAGTATTAAATTATACGGTACAATTCCAGGATTAATTTTAGTACATGTAGTTTACGGAATTCCAATTACCACACTTATATTTAGAAATTACTACAGCGAAGTACCCAATGAACTTGTTGAAGCTTCATATATGGATGGAGCAGGTTTTTTCAAAACATATACCAAAGTTCTCTTTCCAATTTCTATCCCTGCGTTTGTAGTAGTAATAATTTGGCAATTTACAAACATTTGGAATGAATTCTTATTTGCAGTCACTGTAACTAGCAGCCCAGAAAAACAACCTGTTACAGTCGCACTTGTAAACTTAGCGGGTAGTCAGGTCGTTGAATGGAATGTACAAATGGCTGGAGCTCTTTTAACAGCTCTTCCAACATTGATAGTCTACATACTCCTTGGAAAATACTTTATTAGAGGCTTACTTGCAGGTTCTGTTAAAGGATGAAAAATGGGGGAGATTAATGGGTAAAAGTTTAAAAAAAGACTTTTTAATCTTTTCAATATTTTGGAGTCTTATTCTTATTTTTATTCTAGGAATTTTTACTTTTACATTTCTTTTCAATAATGAAATGAATAATATGCGGCTATATTTAAAGGAAAGAAATGATAATATTTCAAATTTCATAGAAGGTTATTTTAAAAAATTTCTAGTAATTTTAGATACTCTAAGTGAAATAGATATCGTAAAAAATCCTATTAATCAATATGACAAAGAAATTGTTAAAGACATATACAGAAAAATAATGGGAACGGATAGTGATGTCAATTACATTTATTCAGGATACGAAAATGGAGAACTATTAATTTTTGACTACATACCCCCAGAAGGTTTTGATCCAAGAGTTAGGCCATTGTACATTGAAGCACTTAAGAGTGCTCCCTATGTTTCTAAAGGAATTCCCTATACAGAAATCAAAACACAGGAATGGTTAATTTCTTTAAGTAAAGTTTTGTATGATGATAATAACAAAATTACTGGTGTAATTGCAATTGACACTAGTGTTGACAAAATTAATAAATTAATAAGTGAAAAAGAATCAGGGTTTCAATCATTAAATACTTTCATTGTCAAAGACAACGTCATTATTTTCCATCCTAACAAACTTTTTTTATTTAAGCCTATTACAGAATTAATTACTTCACCTATTGATTTTAATCCTAATAATAAAAATGGTGGTTTTGATTTTGTTTTTAAAGATCAAAATATGATTGGATTCTATAATTATTTAGATTCAGTTGGTTGGTTTGTCATTTCAACAGTAAATAAAAATGAAATAATTTCAGATATTTTATCAAAAATGATTTATCCTTTATCAATTTTAATTATGTTATCGCTCACTGTTACCTTCCTATATAGCTTCACATTAAATAGAAATATTGTTAATCCTATAATTGCATTGAAAAATAGTGTTGTTAACTTAACACAAGGCATAAAAACGATTAAAAAAAGTTATCCAAACAACGAAATTGGAGTTATTGCATCTGAAATTGAAAGGATAACCGAAACAGAACTTTACAAAAGAAATATTGAACTAGCTAAATTAAATGAAAAGTTAAAAGAATTATCTATCAGAGACAAACTAACAGGTTTGTATAACCGACATAAAATGGATGAAGAATCAAGTAAAGCTTTTTACTTATGGGAAAGGTACAAAAAGAATTTTTCTGTACTTATGATCGACATTGATAGATTCAAAAAAGTAAATGATGAACATGGACATCTTGTTGGTGATAGAATCCTTGTTGAATTTTCTGAAATCTTAACAAAAAACTTAAGAAAATCAGATGTTATTTCAAGATGGGGTGGAGAAGAATTTCTGGTACTTATGCCTGAAACAAGTTTACCACAAGCAATTGAGGCAGCTGAAAAATTAAGAAAAATTGTTGAAAATAATACATTTCATGAAAATATTAAAATAACAATTAGTATTGGAGTCTCTGATATTGAAAACTCTAAATCAATTAAAGAACTAATAAATGCAGCAGATATAAATTTATACAAAGCAAAACACTTAGGTCGAAACAAAGTTGTTTATTCTCCATTAAATGAAACAAATATTTAGATTTTAATCTTTATACCATGTGCATTTTCATTCAAAAATCTTATTCTATTTTAAAAATCCAAAAATCATATTGTCCATTATTTTCTGGTAAATCACCATCATCAGAGTCTGAAGATCCTGCAATAATAAATACGTTCTCAATAATTTCTATTGCTCCTCTTGATTCTTCATCTAGTGTTCCACCAATTACCTTATAGAAATCTATCCTTCCAGACTCATCTATTTTAATAACTAAATTATCATATGAACCTTCAGCATGATTTTTCTGGTTATAAACCACATCAGAAACAGTATCTCCTACCATGAAAAATCCTCCATCAGATGTTTTAAATACATAGTACAAGTAATCATATTGTTCATCACCATAATTTCTCTTCCAATTTATTGCACCTGACGCATCAATACTTAAAATCCAAAAATCGCTCTGACCAATATTACCGTCTACATCTCCATCAACTGAATATGAATAACCTCCAATTAAATAATTGTTTGAATCTATTATTTCAGCAGAAAAAGCTTCATCAGCATCCGAACCACCATTATTTAATGAAATATCTCCATCATTTGATAAGTTATACCTGCAACTACAAATCCCCCATTTTTTGTTTTGATTATCGAATTTGCTTTATCATCTGAATTACTACCAAATACATATTTCCAATTTAAACCACTTTGTTTAGTTGTAAAAGACAAAACGCTACTTTCAGAAAAACCTCCTTTTCCATCCTTTGCAACAATTTTCCAATAATATGTAGTATTTTCAAGTAAAACTCCTGGAGTGTAAACTTTTTGAGTATAATTTTCTTCTCTAATTGGTGGAGTTGTATTTGTGCCAAAATAGATATCAAACACCAGTGTGTCTTGATCAGGATCAAGAGCATCCCACATAAGTGATGGCTCTAAAATTACATCAACTAACAAATCTTCTGGACAAAAATCAAATGCTACTAAGGGAGGGTTGTTTTGAGAGGTGTTGTTTTGATTTGACGGGGCACATGAAAGTGAAAGTAGAATAACAAAACAAACTAAAAGAAAAATTTTAAAACTTAATCTCGTAATTTCACTTCTTCTACTAAAATTGAGGAAATAAAGTAAAACATTTCAAAACTCAAAATTCAATCAGTATTTCTCATGTTTTTATAAAAAATTATTCCTTAAAATTTAAACAATATTTATAAAAAAATTATATCAAATTATTTTAAATTTTCAAAATATATTTTTAAAATAAAAAAAAAATAAAAAAGCTGGCATTTGGGTGCCAGCTTTTGACAAGAAAAAACTCTAATCACATATTTCAATCAATTTTTTGCATTTTAAAAATCCATACATCATTATTACCTTTATTTTCTGTTATATCACCATCATTTGAATTAGAATATCCTACAATTACAAAACCATCATCTATAACTAAGTCTAATGCATAATCATCTAAAGATCCTCCGAAAGTTTTGATAAATTTTAAATTACCATTTTCATCTAAAATTCCAATAAACGCATCAAATTTCCTTTTATCATTTACAAAATCACCATCATTTGAATTAGTATTTCCGACAATGACATAACCATTATTTGTTTCTTTTAGTGTGTATACATAATCATCATTTGATCCACCAAATACCTTTTTCCAAATAACATTTCCATCGTTGTCAAATTTAATCAACAAAATATCATTTTTTCCATTATTTTTTGGTATATCTCCATCGCTAGATGTTGTATTGATTGAAACTATAAAACCTCCGTCCTTAGTAGCAAAAACAGATGTTGCGTAATCAAAATCATTACCTCCAATTGTTTTAGTCCAAAGTATATTACCATTAAAATCTAGTTTTACAATCCACACATCATCCTTGCCTTTATTTTCTTTAACATCACCATCATTTGAATTGGAATGCCCAACAACAATGTATCCATCTTTGACTTCAGTAATCGATTCAGCAATATCTTGATTTGAACCACCTAGAACCTTTTGCCAAACTATTTTACCTTTATCATCTAATTTTAATATCCAATAATCAGAAAAACCATTGTTAAACTCAATGTCTCCATCATTTGAAGTAGTCCAGCCGGCAACTATATATCCTCCATCTTTAGTTTGTTTTATTGATTTCGCAAAATCAATACCTGAACTTCCAAAAGTTTTTTGCCAGATAATATTACCTAAATTATCTAATTTAATTATCCAAGCATCAAATTCCCCTTTGTTTTCAAGGATATTTCCATCGTTAGAATTTGTATAACCAGCTATTATATACCCATTATCTTGAGTATGATCAATTGAATATGCTAAATCATACCCGGATCCTCCATAAGTTCTTTCCCATTCTAATTTTCCGTTTTTATCTAACTTCAAAAGCATGAAATCAAATCCACCAAAATTGTTTTTAATGTCATAATCATTTGAATTTGTATAACCTACAACTACATAACCGCCATCCACAGTTTTTAAAATTGAATAACCTAAATCATTACTTGAACCACCATAAGTATATTGCCAGTTTGGTGAATTTTTCGTTTTAAATTGCCATAAAGGACCTTCAATCGATTCACCTTTTTCATCTCTTACTACTATTTTCCAGTAATAAGTAGTATTAAAACTCAACTCCCCAGGATCAAAATAATTATTTTTGCTATCTTTAAGTACCAAAGGTGGATTCTCATTGGTTCCAAAATAGACATCATACATCAAAATATCACCATCAGGATCAGTTGCTTCCCATTTGAGTATAGGATGATTAGAAACATCAACTTCTTTATTAGATGGATAAGGATTCGTTGGTTTATTTGGTAAAGAATTCTTTTCCAATGTAGTAAAACTCCAGAAAGGACTTTCAGTTCTACCGTTTTTTTCATCCTTTGCTACAACTTTCCAATAATATGTTGTATTTTCTTTAAGTTGCCCTGGATTAAAAGTAGTACTATTATAATCACTTTTAACCAATTTAAAGTTATCTTCCGTTCCAAAATAAATATCATATATTAGCTTATCCCCATCTGGGTCACTTGCTTCCCATTTCAAAGTTGGGTTAATTGACACACCTGTTTCTCCATCCTTGGGTGAAGGATTATAAGGTTTGTTTGGAGGATAATTCGTGGTAAAATTCCAAATTGGTCCATCAGTAATTCCACCTTTATCATCCTTTGCTACAACTTTCCAATAATACGTAGTTCCTTCTTTAAGTTTTTCCGGAACAGTAAATTTATTTGATTCATAATTTTCAATTTTTAACTCAAGATTATCTTTTGTACCAAAATAAAGATCATACAACAAAATATCATTATCAGGATCACTGGCTTTCCAGCTTAATGTAATTTTAGTTCTTATACCTGTTGCATTATCTTCAGGTATTGGTTCTTTTGGTATTTCTGGAGGTCGAGTTGTGGAAAAACTCCAAACTGGGCCTTCTACTTTTCCATCTCTTTCATCTTTTGCTACAATTTTCCAATAATATGTTGTATTAACTTCTAATTTTTCAACTTCTATTCTGTCGTAATTATAATCCTCTTTATAAAGCTTCGGCGGATTTTCATTGCCAAAGTAAATGTCATATCTTATTTCATCTCCATCTTTATCAAAAGATTTCCAACTTAATGTTGGTAATAATGATACATTCGTACTTTCATCAATTGGATATGGCTCATTTGGAACTTCTGGTAAATAATTTGTTGTAAATTTCCAAACTGGCCCTTCTACTTCTCCCCCTCTTTCATCTTTTACTACTATCTTCCAACTATATGTTTCTCCATTTTCTAAACCTTCTACCATATAACTGTTTTCTTCTAAATCTTTCGCCACTAATTCTAATTCTTCACCTTTTCCTAGGTATAAATCATACGTTAATTTGTCTCCATCCCTATCTGTAGCACTCCACTTTAGCGTTGGATTTATCAATACTCCACTAGCTCCATCTTCTGGCTCTATTTCTCCATCTATCTTTGGTAAATAATTCGTCGTAAATTGCCAAACTGGTCCTTCTACACCTTTATTATTCTTATCTTTTACCACTACTTTCCAATAATATGTCGTTTCAAATTCTAACTTATCTATTTCATATGTGTT
>JASKLO010000010.1 GCA_030153605.1 Thermosipho sp. (in: thermotogales) | reverse complement strand
TGGTGTTAAAGACGGATATGCATACATCAAAATAAAATATCCTGGTGGAGAAACATGGCACATTCAATTCAACCAATGGATAAAGCTTGAAAGAGGAGCTACATATGAAGTATCATTTAAAGCAAAAGCAGATATTCCACGAAAGATTTGGTTAAATATAGCACAAAATCACGAACCATGGGCATCATATTTACCAGAACCATATGTAATGACATATGACCTAACAAACGAATGGCAAACATTCACTTTTGAATATACACACCCAGAAGATGCAGATGAAGTAGTAAACTTTAGTTTCCAATTAGGCCTTGATAAACCAACAACAATCTATTTTGATGATGTTAGTATAGTTAAGAAATAATTTAACTAGTTAAAAAAAGCCTTCCAGTTTATGCTGGAAGGCTTTTTCTTTTTTTTATCAAATGAAATTGGCCAGAGAGGAAAAAAATGATATTTTTTGGAACGAAACATAAAAAAACATACAATATAGAAACGTCAACAATATAATAAAGCCACCAAAACTTTTCTAAAAACTGTATTGGGTCGTTTAAAAGTGGTGCTAAAAGCCCAGGTAAAACGATATGATACCCCAAAACAAAAATTGTATACCTTCCAAATAATTCAAAAAATCTTTTTATTCTTTCACTCTTTATCATATTTGATAGTGAAATTACAATAAAAATGTAAGCTAATTCACCCAAATATGATAGTAAAGGAAGATTTCCATAATTATTATCACGCCAATCGTCCATTCCATTAAAGGCCACTATTAAAACTAAAAAAATTGAAAAAATTAAAAAAATTAAAAATGGTTTTTTAAATTTGTAATTAAAACCTTTTTTTCTTAGAAGATATCCTAAATAAAACCATATTAATCCATGAAAAGCTACATCCAATTTGAAAAATCGGCTTTGGTTTTGAATAAAAATAGTTGATAAAAATGATAATATTGGAATAAAATGAATCATTCTCATTTTTAAAAAAATTAAAAAAACTATTTCAGCAACTGCAAACATATAAAGATACCATAATGGAACAGCAGTTACTGGCATATTTAAATGAGTATAGCCAAAAATAATAAAATCAAAAAATTTCTCAAAAACTTTATCGTCATACTGAACTAATTTATTTACAAAATAATAAATTGTAAAACCTACAAAACTTAAAAAAACAAAAGGTATCCAAAGATTCAATAATACTTTTTTAAGTTTTACAAAAAATTCTTCATTTTTAAAAAGATATCCTGAAATAAACATAAAAGCTGACAAGATATATGAAATGTATATCATAACTGAATAAGGCACATACGAATGGGCAAACACAACCATTAATATTAAAATTCCTTTTGAAACATCAATTTCCCTTATTCTCATTAAATTCGCCCCTTTTTTATTTTAACATATTTAACACTTCTGTTAAATTTAATTTGTAGAAAAAATTTTTTAAAATGATAGAATTATTTTGAATGTTAAAGCAGGAGGGAAAAGATGAAAATTTACATTAAAACATTTGGGTGTCAAATGAATGAAAATGATAGTGAAGTAGCACAATACTACCTAGAACAAGATGGCTTTGAAGTAATAGATAATGAAGATGAAGCAGATGTAGTTATACTAAACACTTGTGTTGTGAGAAAAAAAGCAGAAGATAAGTTTTTCAGTACTATTGGTGAATTAAGAAAAAAGAATAAAAAAGTAGGAATAATGGGTTGTGGAGCGGAAAAAGAAAGAGAAAACCTTTTTAGACGTGGGGTAAATTTTGTTATTGGTACAAGAGCAATTCCAAGAATTTCAGAAGCAGTTGAACTTTCTTTAAAAAATAAAAAAGTTGCATTTTTTGATGATTTACTTGATCAAATAGATTATAAAAACATTTTGAGAAGAAGTTCAAAATATCATGCATGGATTACTATCATATATGGATGTAATAGATTTTGTACATATTGTATTGTTCCTTATACTAGAGGAAGAGAAAAATCTCGAAAAATGTCGGAAATCTTGGAAGAAATAAATAATTTAACTAAGAAAGGTATCAAAGAAATTACTTTTCTAGGTCAGAATGTCGATGCATATGGTAAAGACTTAAATGATGGTACAAGCCTAGCTAAATTATTGCACGAAACCTCAAAGATTGATGAAATTGAAAGAATATGGTTTTTAACTTCTTATCCTACTGATTTTTCATTAGAAATCGCTTATGAAATTGCTAATAGTCCCAAAATTGGTAGAAACATTCATTTGCCCGTTCAACACGGAAGCAACAAAATTCTAAAAAAAATGAACAGAAGGTATACAATAGAAGAGTACAAGGAATTAATCAAAAAAATTCGCGAGATTGTTCCAGACGCTTCAATAACAAGTGATATAATTGTAGGCTTTCCAGATGAAACTGAAGAAGATTTTGAAGACACAGTAAAATTGGTTAGAGAAATAGAATTTGAAAGGCTCAATCTTGCCATTTATTCACCAAGAGAAGGAACTATTGCTTGGAAATATTTTGAAGACAACGTCCCAAGAATAGTAAAAACTAGAAGAATGGCATATATTCTTAATTTACAAAAAGAAATTAATCGAAAGTTAAATGAGAAATATTTAGGAAAAGAAGTAGAAGTAATTGTTGAATCAGAAGGAAAAACAGGATATTTTTATGGTAGAGATATAAGAAACAAAATTATTGCATTTAAAGCTTCTCCTGATCTTATTGGAAAAAAGGTAATTGTAAAAGTCAACAAAATAACCGCAGGTCCTTTGTATGGTGAAATTATTAAATAGTTAGAAGGTTAGGGGGGATTTAATGGAAATTAATCTTTCTAAATCACAAGTTATTAAAGAATATATTTTTTCAACAATTGGCGTAGCTATTACAGCTCTAGGTTTAGTAATGTTTCTTATTCCTAATAATATAGCTGCTGGAGGAGCCTCAGGTCTTGCGATAATTTTGCACTCAGTTTTCGCATTACCTGTTGGTGTTTGGATGTACATTCTCAATATTTTATTATTTTTAATTGCTTTTTTTACAATTGGATTTGATTTCAGTCATAAAACTATATACTGTACTTTTATGTTAAACTTTTTAATTGACTTTTTTGATAGGATTGTAAAAGTTCCAAAATTTACTACAGAAGATCTTATTCTAGCAGTATTTTTTGGAGATATTTTAACTGCTGTTGGTATGGCTATTACTTTTGCTCAAAATTCATCTACTGGTGGAACAGATATAATTGCAAAAATAATGAATAAATTTTTCAGCCTTCCTATAGGTACTAGTTTATTAATCATTGATTTTACTATAGGTTTCTTGGCCGGTGTAGCATTCAATCCACAAATTGGTATGTATTCAATACTAGCAATTATAATTAACGGTATAACAATAGATTTTGTCCTAAAAGGTTTAGAACTTGCCATAACAGTTACAATAATTACTGATAAAAATGAACCAATTGCTAATTTTATTTTAAATGAAATGGGAAGAGGTTTTACATATCTCAAGGGTAAAGGAGGATACACTGGAAAAGACAGAGAGATAATATTTGTTTCAATAAGAAGAAGAGAATTGAATGAATTAATTAATTTTGTAAAGAAGGTTGATCCCAATGCTTTTGTAATAGTTAATGAATCTAGATATGTTCTTGGAGAAGGATTTAAAAGAACAATTTAAAAAGGAGTGAAAATATGAAGGCTCTTTTTGTTATAGATATGCAAAACGATTTTGCAAAAAAGGGAGGAGCGCTTTATTTTGATGGCGCTGATAAAATAATTCCTTTTGTTTTAAATTTAATCGAAAAATACAAGAGTCAAAATTTACCAATTATTTTTACACAAGATTGGCATAAAGAAGATGATAAAGAATTTGAAATATGGCCCAAACATTGTATTAAAAACACTTATGGTGCAGAGATAATTGATGAAATAAAAAAAATTATTGCAGATTACAAAAACGCTTTTTTTATAAAGAAAAATAGATATTCAGCATTTTTTAATACAAATCTTGATAAAATTGTGAAATCTTTGAAAATTGAAGAAACTGATGTTGTAGGACTTGTTACAAATATTTGTGTTTTATTCACTGTTGAAGAGTTAAGAAATAGAGATATAAAAGTGAATGTTTTTAAAGAAGGAACAATTAGTTATGATAATTATATGTACGACTTTTCATTAAAACTAATGAATGAAGTTTTAAATGTTAATATTAAATGAGGTGAAAAACTTGGAAAAATCTCTTAAAAAAATAACAACTTTTGCAGTAATTACGAATGCACTTTTAGCCTTTTTAAAGGTTTTAACAGGAATTATTTTCAATAGCATGGCCATACTTGCAGATGGTATAGACACATCTACTGATATTTTAACTTCATCTATAGTTTATTTTTCAACTAGATTCTCTTCAAAACCTCCTGATAAACTTCACCCATATGGACACCACAAAATTGAAAATATTTCTGCAAAAATTATTTCCTTTATAATGTTTTATGCTGGGGTATCTCTTTCCATTGAAAGTATTAAAAGAATTATAACCAAAGACTATCATACAATTATTGGTATTATTCCATTAGTTATTACTTCTATTTCAATATTTGCAAAGTTTTTACTTTTTATTCTTGAATATCGTGCCGGAAAAAAATACAACAAACAATCTATAATAGCTGAAGCATTAAATATGAGAAATGATATTATGCTTTCTTCTCTTGTGTTTATTGGTGTATTTTTGAATAAAATTGGACTACCTTGGATGGACCCTGTCGTTGGTTTATTTATGTCCTTAATTATAATTAAAGTTTCTTTTGAAATTTTTAGCGAAAATTTTTATTCTTTAATGGATGGGATTCATCCTGGCGAAGAATGGTTATATGATGTGGTATTTGAGTCTTGCAAACAATGTGAGGGGGTACATAACCCTCATAAAGTTAGAATTAGGAAAGTTGGTAATAAATATGACATTGATATGGATATAGAAGTTGATCCTAATCTAACTGTTGAAAAAGCTCATGAAATAACTAATTGTTTAAAATCAAAAATTTCTGACTCTCTAGACGAAAAACTTTTTGATATTGTTATTCACGTAGAACCTATTAAAAACGAAGAAACAGAACCTTATGGACTTGATGAAAAAAAATAAAGGGCGATAAAATTCGCCCTTTTATATTTCTATTTCTTTAAGATATGTTGCAGCGTCTTCGGGTGGAACGGGGTTGATATAGAAACCAGAACCCCATTCAAATCCAGCTACTCTAGTTAACCTTGGCATAATTTCAACATGCCAATGATAATATACTTTACCTTCTTCATATGTTGGAGAAGTATGGATAACAAAATTATAAGGAGGATTATCTAATACTTTATAAATCCTATATAAAGTATTTCTCAAAATTTTGGAAAACTCTTTCACTTCTACCTCAGTTATGCTTCCAAAATTATGGGAATGTCTTTTGGGAGCTATCCAAACTTCAAAAGGAAATCTTGAAGCATATGGAGCAAATGCAATAAAGTTATCATTTTCTTCTACAACTCTTTTGTTTTCAATTTTTTCTTGAGAAATCATATCACAAAACACACATCTTTCTTTGTAATCATAATAGTCTTTTGAACCATTTAATTCTTCTAAAACTCTTTTTGGGACACTTGGTATAGCAATAATTTGGCTATGAGGGTGAGAAAGCGATGCGCCACCTAAGATTCCATGATTTCTAAAAATAAGAACGTATTTTATTCTTTCGTCTTTAGAAATTTCATTAAATCTTTTTACATAAGCCCAAACTACTTCTTCGGCTTGCCTATCATCAAAAAGGGCAAAAGTGCTATTGTGATCAGGTGTTTCAATAATTACTTCGTGATATCCAAAACCTGTCATAGCATCATACATTCCATGACCATATTTTCTTATTTCAAGCTCTGGACTAACTGCAGGAAATTTATTGGGAACTACACGAACCCACCAACCTGGGGAATTAGGTTCTGTATCTTCAGGTCTAAAAGCCAAAATCTCTGGCGGAGTTGTATGTTCATTTCCATAATCAAATGGGCAAAAGCCACTTTTATTTTCATCTTTTGGGACAGTAAAATCATGTGGCCTTTTTGCTCTTTCAGTTGCAATAATTACCCATCTTTTTACAACTGGATCTTTCCTATATTCTGGCATTTCTTTACCTCCCTATGAAATTTTATTTTTAGCTATTTCGTACAATTTTAAATATTCTTTAGCTGATTTTTCCCATGAAAGATCCGTTTTCATAGCATTTTCAACAATTTTTTTCCAGTGTACTTTTTTATTTTTGTAAAAATCTACAGCTCTTGCAACAGCTTTTAAAAGATAAGCAGAATTATATTCTTTAAAACCGAAACCATTTCCACTAAAAGTTGCTTCGTCATATTCTTTTACTGTATCCGCTAATCCTCCTGTGTATCGAACAACTGGAATTGTTCCATATCTTAGACTATACATTTGTCCCAATCCACATGGTTCATATCTTGAAGGCATCAAAAACATATCTGAACCAGCATATATCTTTTGTGCAAGAGTTATATCAAATTTAATGTTAGCAGACACTTTGTCGGGAAATTCATTTTCAAACTCTTTAAACATTGTTTCATATTTTTTATCACCTGTACCAAGCAAAACAAACTGAACATCGAAAAGTGTAATGTATCTAAAAACGTCTGCCAAAATATCTAGACCTTTTTGATCCACTAATCTTGTAATCATACCAATTACAGGCACTTCTTTCACAGGTAAACCTAACTCTTCCTGAAGTTTTCTTTTGTTTTCATACTTTTTTTCTATTTCTTCAAGTGAGTAATTTACATAAATTCTAGTATCAGTTTGTGGGTTATAGACATCATAATCAATGCCATTCAAAATACCGTATAAATCTTCACTTCTAAGCCTTAAAACTCCATCTAACTTTTCTCCATATTCTTTTGTCTGTATTTCTTGTGCATATGTTGGACTTACAGTATTGATAATATCTGAAAATAAAATACCGCCTTTCAAGAAATTAATTTTTCCATAAAACTCTAGCCCATTAATATCGTAAAGCCAATCAGGTAGTCCTGAAAATTTTAGATAATCTTTTTCAAAAACTCCTTGATAACCGAGGTTATGAATAGTTAATATTGTAGCTTTTTTCGAAAAATAAGGATCTTCTCTATATAAAGTCTTCAAATAAACTGGAATCAACGCAGTTTGCCAGTCGTTTACATGCAAAATATCCACATCTAAATCCAATTCTTTTAATGCTTTTAAAACAGCTGCTGAAAAATATATAGCTTGCTCTGCTAAATCTGGACCATCATATACTTCTTCAGCAGAAAAGTAATATTTATTTGAAATAAAATAAACTGGAACATTTGTACCAGGAATTTTTGAAACATAAATATCAAATTTTTCATTTGTTCTTAAAAAAGGAACTTCCAATCCCTCAACTATTTTTTCTAATTTGTATGAAAATTTTTCTGCATTTTTCTCAACTAATTTGTGAAGTGGCATAAAAACCATTGGTTTTGCAGATAATTTTTCTAAGTATTTTGGTAAAGCTCCGACTACATCTGCAAGTCCACCAACTTTAGCAAAGGGATATACTTCATATGAAATTAATGCTATTTTCATTAATTTCACCTCCATTTTTCCAAACTAATCGCACTATCGTGCGTGAACACCAAATAATCACAATTAGAGACAATTTCACGAACAAATCTTGCGCATTCATCATCTCTCAACATTCTCATTATATCATAAAACTCAAGTCGAGTCATTACAATATCTCCTGGGAAAAAAACCGTTCCATAATTTTCAGTTTCAACTACAAAAGAAGCATGCTCGCGAGCGTGCCATGGAGTATGGAAAACTTTTATTGTATCAAAAAGTATTTCTCCATCACTAAATGTTTTTATATTCTTCCAATGATTTAATATCATTCTATATTGCTTTCCAACAATCATCCCAAATGAATCGTAATTTTTCTTCATGAAATTTTCGTGAACGTGTATTGTAGCATTTGGAAAAAAGATAGAATTATATGCGTGGTCTAAATGAAAATGGGTAAGTACAATATCAGTAATCATTTCAAGTGAAATTCCCATTTCATTTAACTTTTGTTCTAAAAAACTTTGCGTTGTATAGTCACCTGGCTCAAGTAAAATTTTTCGATCTTCGGTTTCCAAAATGGAAATAGTAGCAAAAGAAGCTTTTACTCTATTTGAAATGCTTATAATTCCACCTTCGTGTAAAATTTTCAGATTCATATAATTCCCCCTTATAATAAACCGTATCTTTGCATTTTGTAATATAAGGTTCTTAAACTAATCCCAAGTTTTTTAGCAGTTTTTGTTCTATCACCCTTATTTTCTTTTAAAACATTTTCTATAATCTTTCTTTCGAAGTCTTCAATTAAAGATTTCAATGATCCTTCATATCTTAAACTTTCTGTTGTTTTTTCAAGAAATAATGTTGGAAAATGTCTTTTTTCAAGTACTGTTTCATTTATATTCATATTTATTATTGCTCTTCCTATAACATTTTCTAACTCTCTTACATTACCTGGCCAATCATAACTCATCAAATACTTTATCGCAACAGGTGAAACAGCATCAACTTTCCTTCCAAATTGCTGAGCTATTTTTCTTGACAAATAATTAACCAACTTTGGTATATCTTCCTTAATCTCCCTTAATGGTGGTAAATATATAGGAAAAACATTTAATCTAAAATATAAATCTGCAAGGAACTTTTCCTTTTTAACTAATTCTTCCAAATTCATATTCGTAGCAGCTATTATTCGCACATCAACTTTTTTTACTTTGGTTGAACCCAAAGGTAAAAACTCCTTAGTTTCAATAAACCTTAAAATTTTTGCTTGTATACTTATTGGCATTTTTCCTATTTCATCTAAGAACAAAGTACCTCCATCTGCTTCCTCAATTAATCCAATTTTTCCTTCTGATTTCGCACCAAGGAAAGCTCCTTCTGTATAACCAAAAAGTTCTAATTCAAGTATATTTTCAGGAATTGCAGCACAATTAACACTTATAAAAGGTCCATCGCTTCTTTTACTTTCATTATGAATTGCATGAGCAAATAATTCTTTTCCTGTTCCACTTTCTCCTCTCAAAAGCACTGTGGCAGGTGTTTTTGCTACCTTTTTTGCCTGCTCTTTTGCAACTACCATTTTCTCGCTGTCTCCTATAATATCTTCAAATGTATATTGAGCTTTAACTTGCCTAATCATTCTTCGCATTTCTTCAAGTTCTCTTGTAAGAGCTAATATTCTTGAAACATCATGAACTACAGCCACACTACCACTAAATTTCCCTTTTATGAATAGTGGTTGAGCATTTACTATAACTTCTTTTTTTGAAGGCCCAACTTTTAATCTTGCATTATATATTGGCTTTTTTGTCTTAGCAATTGTCATATGTATACTTTCTCCTTCAGCAATATCAACTGTAGCAGGTTTTCCTATAACTTCTTCTGGTTTAAATCCTGTTAATTCAGTGTAAGCTTTATTTACAAGTACAACATTCCCATATTCATCAGCCACAGAAATGGCATCGTAAGTTGAATCAATAATAGCCTTTAGTCTTGCCTCAATTTCATGCAAATTAGTTATTTCTTCAGCAAGTTTTCTTACACTCGTAATATCCCTAAAAACTGCAACTGCACCAACAATGTTATCATTTTTATCTTTCAAAGGAATTCTAGAAGTAACAATTATATTTTCTCCTACATGCTGTACTTCATCAATTTCAGGAATACCTGTCCTTACAACAATATGTAATCTTGTATTAGGTATTACCTCTGTAACAGGTTTTCCTATAAAATCTCCAGATAAATTTAAAAGACGCACGGCAGTCTTGTTAATGTACAAGATCCGTGCGCCCTTATCAACAATTATCACACCTTCAACAATTGATTCTAAAACTGTTCGATAAAATTGAGAAAGTTCCATGTCATTCACCTATCACTTTTACAACTACTCTTTTTCTTCTTTGGCCGTCATATTCGGCATAAAAAATCTGTTCCCATGGACCTAAGTCTAATTTTCCGTTTGTAACTGGCAAAACAACTTGATGATGAGTCAAAATTCTTTTTAAATGAGCATCTCCATTATCTTCTCCTGTCCAATGATGGTTATAATCAGAAACAGGAGCAAGTTTTTCTAACCATTCCCATATATCCTTATGAAGTCCTGGCTCATCGTCATTAACTATTATACCAGCTGTTATATGCATAGCGGAAACCAGGCATAATCCTTCCTTAACACCACTTTCTTCTACAATTTCTTCTATTGTATCTGTAATTCTAATAAGTTCCTTTCTTTTCTTGGTATTAAACCACAAATATTTTGTATAACTTTTCATTATTTGCCCCCCTCGTATCTTTTAATAGCATGTTCTAGGATTTTTAAAATCAAATCATCATATTCATATCCTGCTGCTTTAGCCATTTTAGTAATATCAGAATATACTGGAACCAGTTGTGGAAGTGAATTAACCTCAATAAAATATACTTCATTTCCTCGAATTCTAACATCCATTCTTGCATAATCTTTAAGTGAAAGGACTTTAAATAATTTCTTGGCATAAAATTCTAATTTTTGTTTTACTTCATTGGAAATTCTAGCAGGACATACATAATTGGTTTGTTCACCATAATTATGTTTTACTTCATATGAGTAAAACCTTTCAAGGCCTTCAGGAAGTTTAGAAAAATCTATTTCCAAAATTGGTAAAACTTCTAAATCTTCTCCATTGCCTAATAGCCCCACGCTAACTTCCATTCCATCTATAAATTCTTCTACAAGAGCTGGTTGCTTAAACTCTTCATGTATTTTTTTGACTTGTTTTCTCATTGCCTCTAAATTATCAACAACAGATTCTCTTGTTATTCCTCTAGCACTACCTTCACGCGGCGGTTTAACAATATACACTTTACCTTCATCCATAACTTCTGGAACTTCTCCTATATCAAAATACATGAACAAAGGAGTTGGGATATTATGAAAATTCATAATAATTTTGGTTGTAATTTTATCTAAGCATAAAGCATGTGAATAAGCATTTGAAGCAGTATAAGGAATACCTAGTTTATCTAAAATCGATGGTACATGCAATTGCTTTGTCTCTTTTCCGCCTTTATTTGAAAGATTAAAAACAAAATCAAAATTTTTAACATTATTTATAAATTTCTCATCAAAAGGAACTAGCTCACATTTAAATTTTTTTGAAATAGCATTTTTAACACTTTCAACCATTTTAAATTCTTCATCGTTTAATTCTAAATCATGAACTATTGCTATTTTCATATCCCAGCCTCCTTTCTAATTATTTCTATTCTTTTTTCTTCGCTCAAAATCTTTCCTTCTTCGTCTACAGCATAGCATGCACCATTTATAATTCTAGTATCAAATCTCGCTCTTGCTACAGACATACCTTTAAGTCCAGGTGCATCCAAAATTCCAAATTTAACTGCATTATAAATTACTTCTGGCTCAACGAGAGGATCTTCAAAATCTCTACCTAGTTCTTTAATAGCTTCGATAATTATCATTGCTTCATTTTTTAATTTTTCAATTCTATTTCTAATTTCTTTATCGCTTAAAAAGTCTGGCAGACCTGTCATAGCGTTTCTCATTGCTTGTTTAACCATCTTAACGCTTTCAATGATTTCTTTACTTGTTGCACGTCGAATAGCTTCTGAATATGAAACAACATGCAATATATCTGGTCTTAAATACATGCCATAGAACATGGTACTTACCAATTGCCCCATAGCAGAATATTCATCAGCTGGGAATGAAAGAAGACCTGTTCTAATCATTGTATATGAAATAAAGTTATCATCATGAAGAGTTTCAATTAATTCTTTTTTTGCAAGTTGCTTTGCTAAATCAAATTTTGGGGATAAACCAGGAGGGGTTGTTAACATATATTGCGCAACGTAATGTTTTACACCAAGTTTTTTTGCGTTATACGCTGCTAAGTAAAATGTAGCAACTTCCATTGCATCATGGGCATATCTAAGAGACCATTGATGTGCTTCGTTTATTTCAACAGGCACATTGTTCATCGCATTCCATTTAATAGCCTCTTGATTTTCTTTTATAGCATTTAAAAGATCTCTATCAGACCTTCTATCCAGATCAGAATACCAAGTTAAAGGAATTGCAGCCCAAGCATTATTGATTGTTTCCTTTAATATCTTTGAAAATTTCACCAAGTTTCTAGTGCCAGAATAACTTCTCATCAAAGGATAATTACCTCTTCGAGAAGCATTGTATAATCTCTTAAAATCTTCAATTGTTCTTATAGGCGCGCCACCTGCTCCATCTTGTTTTTTATCCATTTTTTCAGGTTCAAAAAAATATTGTTGACAATTTTGATCTGGCGCTAGTGAAATAATATCAAGCAAACCAGAATCTGATAAAATTTCAATATTTTTCTCGGTTTCTTCAAGCGTTGGAAGTCCAATATGATGTCTTATTAACGGAAATGGACTTTTGTATTTGATTCTTTCTGGGAGTGTTTGTGGTGGTATTTCAAAATTTTCCTTTTTTACTTCAGCATTCCTTAACCACAAAACTACTTCTTCAATTTCCTGGGTCCCATCAAAAACTTTAGTAATAAAATTGAACTTCCTTGCCACAGAACCAGTTTCTACAGTTCCACCAAATACAAAGATTTTATTTAAAAGATTATTATTTTTTAATTTTTTTTCAAGTTCCTCCAACAATTTTTCTAACGCTTTTGGGTCTAATCTATAACTGATAGCTATTATATCCGGATCAGATTCAATTATTGCACCAACTAATTTATCTAAATCAACTGCTCCACCTAGATAAATAGTTTTATACCCCTCATTTTCGGCTAACTTTAAAAAATTAAGAAGTCCTGCTACATGAACACAACTTCCTATTGCAGCTCCTAAAATTTTCTTCAAATTTACACCCCCTCAGAAAGTAATTTTTTAATTTCTTCTATACTCATATCTTGAATTCCTAACCTCTCTAAAGTTCTACCTTCTCTATAAAAATCTCTGTTCATCATTATTGATGCAAGATAAATTATTGAATCAATTGCTGGCGTATTAATACCTAATTTTTTGGCCATAGAAGAAATTGGAACTAAACTCATTGGAACATCCTCAAAAATATACCTATTTTGAAGACTGGGTGGTGCCACTATCCCTTGATAACCACTGTTGTTATGAATTGCTTCAAACAAGTTAGTACCTTGAACATCGTATGCATAATTTAGCCATTCAACAGCAGACATTGGTTCAATACCCATTGTTTGAGCTACTTGACACCTTTCTTGATCTATTTTTTCAAGAACTTTTGCAACTGATGGAGTTATCCCTTCAAGATAAAACTCAAATTTACCATAGGTGCTTTCTACGCGACCAGAATTCAGAATTAAAGTAGCAGGATGAAATACTGCTCCTATATTGTTAAAACTTGTATATAAAGTTGAATCAACTACTTGGAATTCTGGTAATACCTCTTCTAAAATTTCACTTAACAGCTTATTTCTTTTTGAAGGCAATGCAGAAACTGGAACAGCATTTTTAATTCTAAAAATGTGTGAAACTCCAGGATTTGATGTTCTAGATGCAAAAAGAAAAGTTTGAGCTTCAGCAACAATTATATCTTTTTTTACACCAAGCCTTTTTAATACATTCCAAAATTCTAGAGCACCAAAAGTCCTTCCAGGATTTAAAACGAAAACTTGTCCATCTTTTACATAATTTGCAACCCTTTTTGCTATGTCAGCATGTGCAAAAGCTGGAACAACAACCATTACAAGATTAGCATTTTTCAAAGCTTCTTCTATATCTGTAGTAATATTTTCAATAGTAACTATTCCATTGACTTCTCCCTCAAGTTTAATAGTTTTAGACTTCATAAAGGCTGAAATTCTCTTCAATGACCTGTTATACAAAGTTACCTTAAATCCTCTCATTCCCAAAAATCCAGCAAGTGCAAGCCCGCCATTTCCAGCACCAATTACTGTTATGTTCATATTTTCACTCCTTTACTTGAAGCTTTAATACATTTTTTCTGGATCTACAATATTTTTTGGCTTTCCTGTATTTAAATATTTTTCAATGTTTTCAAAAAGTTCATCAATTCTTCCATTTTGACCTTCAATTGTAAATCCACCAACGTGAGGGGATAAAACAACATTTTTTAATTTATGGAAAGGATAATGAAAAGGTAAGACTACTTCTCTATTGTTATCAGGATATTCATACCAAACATCACTTGCAAAGCCCGCTAGTTTTCCTTTTAACAAAGCTTCATACAAAGATTTCTCTTCAATTAATTCACCACGCCCTACATTTATTAAAAACTTACCTTGCATCAAATCTAAAATTTCTGCATTTATTATATGATAAGTTTCATTTGTAAGAGGAAGAGTTAAAAAAATTACATCTGCATTTTTTACTGCAACAGATATTGAATCTGTTACCATATCAAAACCCTCTATTTTTTCAACATGCTTTTTAAAACCTATTATTTTACAATCAAAACCTTTTAATAACTTAGCTAAATGTTTTCCTATAACACCTGTTCCCAAAATAACTACAGATTTTTTTTGCAAAGAATACCATAAATCTTCATTTTTAAAACCTTTCACAAAACCATGCCAAATGCCTCTTTCAAGATCTTTATGATACTCTACTACTCTTCCAAGTAAAGCTAATGCCAAACTCAAAGCTCTCTCCGCAACAATTTTCCCATTTCCATGGGAATTAGACACTATAATATTTTTTCGTTTTATTACATCCCATGGAAGTTTATCAGCACCAGTCCAAGGTATAAAAATTATTTTTAGATTACTAGCTTTTTCTATCTGTTCACTTGATAGAGATGCTCCAATTACTGCATCAACTTCATGCAATACTTTTTCAACATCTTTGCTTGTATACCATTGTAAATCATATTTTTTAGAAAATTTTTTTATCATTTCTTCAAAATACTCAGTTATTTTTGTTAAGACTAATATTTTCATTTATTTACCCCCCAATAAGCAAAAAACCAAAATCGTTAACATTAGTACCAGTAGGGCCTGTTTTTAACAAATCACCTGCTAATAATAAACCGTTGTAAGTATCATTATTCTTTAAAAATTCATGTGGATTTTTCCCAAGATTTTTTATTTTAAAAGTTGTTTCACCATCAACAATTCCGCCAGCTGCATCTGTTGGCCCATCTGTTCCATCACTTCCAACAGAAGCAATCACAACATTTTTCATCCCCTCTATTTCTAAAGCAGCTGAAAATGCAAGTTCTTGATTTCTTCCTCCCTTACCTTGACCAATCACTTTAACTACTGTTTCACCACCAAAAATTATGCATGCTGGTACTTCGAATGTTGTTTGATTAATGCTTTTGGCTATACTTGCTATAAATCTTCCCGCTTCTTTTGCTTCACAATTAAGTTGGGTCGTAAGAATATATGTATTAAAACCTTCATTTTTAGCATATTTTTCTAAAGTTTTACATGCATTTTCAACACTTCCAATTACATAATGAACTGCGTTATTTATTTCTTTTGGAGTTTCTTTTTTCAATGCATTCAATATTTTTTCAGAAACTTTTAGATTATATTTTTCTACTATCTTTAATGCTTCATCATTAGTAGTAATATCTGGATATGCTGGACCTGATGCAATTGATTCAAGTCTATCTCCTAAGACATCAGACAAAACTAACGCAGTAATTTTAGCTGGATAAACAATATTTGCAAATTTTCCACCCTTAACCATTGATAATCTTTTTCTAATAGTATTTATCTCAACTATATCTGCTCCCGACTTTAAAAGTTGTGATGTTATGTCTTGAATTTCTTCGAGAGTAATACCTTCTTCTGGAAGTTCAAAAAGAGCCGAACCTCCTCCAGAAACAAGAAAGATCAAATGATCATCTTTATTTAAATTTCCAAAATTTTCAATAACATGTTTTGTAGCTTTTAAAGAATTTTCATCTGGAATCGGATGTCCTGCTTCAAAAATTTCAAAATTATCAATATTTCCCATTGAATGTCCATACTTTGTAATCACAATGCCTTTTTTAACTTTTAACACTTCAGAAGCAGCTTTTGCCATTCTCCAAGCTGCTTTTCCAATTGAAAGAACATAGACTTCCTGATTTATTTTTAATTCTTTTAATTTGTTTTTTACTAAATTTTCAGGCAAAATATCTTGGATAGTTTTGTCAATAATTAATCTAGCTATCTTCTTTAAATCCATTTATTTCACCTCTTTATCATCTAATAAATTCAAATTTCTAACGCTATTTCTCTTTCTACCCAATTCGTATAACTTTTTTACTATTTTTACCTTTTGTGGTTCTTCATCATCTAAATTACTTCCATTAATAATTTTTTTAAGAATTCTATCAATTTCACTATAACTTAACCCTAAAGCCTCTTCATCAGTTAGCCCAGGAATTAAATCAGGTGAAGCAGGTTTACTTATTATTCTTTCTGGAACACCCAATTCTTTAGCAATTTCAAAAACTTCTGTCTTAAAAAGATGTAAAATTGGCTCAATATCAGCTGAATCATCACCCCATTTTACATACAAACCTGTTAAAAACTCAGTCCTATTAGTAGTTCCAATTACTGCAAAATTTCTCAGCTCAGCTTCTTTGTAGAGATATACCATCCTGATTCGATGTTTTGCTCGATAATATGAAATTCCTTTAAGAAATTCTGAATCATTAGTTCCTAATACATCCATTTCATATGGACTTAAATTTTTCTTACCAAATTTTAGCCATTTTTCTTTTGCGTATTTTTCCTTTATTTTCCATGGAATAAAAGATGCTGGAGGAAAGTAAGAATATATTCCTAAATTTTTCAAAATTTTAGAAATGTCTTTTATTCTATAATTTACATTGTAATGTTCACAAACTAATTTTGCATCCTTTACACTATCAGGGGGGCTATCTCTTTCTGGAAGAATGAAACACATTATTTTATCTTTTCCTATTGCTTTAACAAGTAATCCAAGAACAACTGCAGAATCAATCCCCCCACTAACTCCTAACACTGCTCCAGAAAAATTGTTTTCTTTAATCTTTTCTCTCAGAAATTCAACAATTTTCTCAATCTTATTCATTTTTTCCCTCTAATTTTTGCGATTTCTTCAAGCAATCTTTTCTCTTCTTTTGAAACTCTTTTTGGAATTTCCACTTTAATTCTCAAGATTAAATCCCCTCTTTTACCCGTTCTCATATCTGGCAAACCTTCTCCATATACATATATTTCTTCACCATTTTGAACACCAGAAGGTATCTTTATATTTTTTTCAGTACCATCAGGCATTTTTAGATTGATTTGAGTTCCTAAAATCGCATCTATATAATCTATTGTAATATCCTTAATTAAATTATTTCCTTGTCTTATAAAGTTACTTGTTCCTACAACTCTAACATGAACATATAGATCTCCATACTCGCCACCGTTGTAACCAGCATTCCCGGCTTTTGCTACCCTTAAAACTGTACCATCTTCAACTCCAGCAGGTATTTTAATTTCTACTTTGTGTCTACTTTTTACTCTCCCAGTACCACCACAAACATGACAGGGCTCACCAGGAATCTTTCCCGTACCTCCACATTGATTACAGGTATACTGGTTAACTATGACACCTAAAAAAGTTCTTCTTTCTTCTCTTACTGTCCCTGTTCCGTGACATTTCGGACAAGTTACCCAACCACTTCCGGGTTCAACTCCCTCTCCTTTACAATGATAACATATTTCATACCTTTCATATTCTAAAGGAATAGTTACACCCTTAAATAATTCTTCAAAAGACACATCAACAGTTATATTAATATCTTCGCCTCTTCTTGAGGTTCTTTGCCTTCTTCTTGAAGAAGTTCTTTGATCACCGAAGAAAATGTTAAAAATATCGTTATTAATAAAATCTCCAAAATCTTTAAAAATATCTTCAAATCCTCCAAAACCACCAAATCCACCAAATCCTTCTGCATTTGGTGGAACATCACCTACATAACCATATCTATCATACATTGCACGTTTTTCAGGATCTGATAAAACTTCGTATGCTTCTTGAATTTCTTTAAACCTTTGTTCTGCTTCTTTTTTATTCTCATGATGTCTATCAGGATGCCACTTTTTTATCAATTGTTTATATGCTTTTCTAATTTCTTCTTCAGTAGCATTTCTAGAAACCCCTAAAATTTCATAATAGTCTTTTTTTGCCATTTTCTTCACCTCCTGGGTTTGACTGTTACTTTAACTTTTGCTGGCTTTATTACTCTATCTTTAAATTTATATCCATCTTCAACAACCTCGACAATGCTGTACTCTTCTTTTTGTTCATCTTCAATCCTCTCAACAGCCTCTTGTTCAAATGGATCAAATTTTTCTCCCACTTTCAATTCACTCAATCCCAAATTTTCAAGAGTCTTTTTTAAGTTTTTATAAATTAATTCAATTCCACTATAAAATTTGGTATTTTTAATTTCTTCTTCAGCGTTAGAAAAAGCTCTTTTAAAATCATCAATTATAGGAATAAATTTTTCAACAATTCTACCTGTTGTAGTTACCACTAATTGTTCTTTTTCTTTGACAACGTCTTTTTTATAATTTTCAAATTGAGCTTTTAAGATTCTTGCATAATTTTCGAAATCTTTTAACTGTGCTTCAAGCTCCTTAATCTTTTCATTTAATTCCGCAAGTTCTTGTTCATATATTTCATCTTTGTTTTCATTTTTGCGCTCTTTTTCTTTTTTGTTAATTTCTTGGTTGTTTACTTTTTCCTTCAGGTCATTTTTTCTTTTTTCCATTATTTCACCTCCATTATTGTATATTTCTAGCTACAACAGTAAAGTATTCAGTTAATCTATTTACTACATATTCAATACTTTCAAACACTTTATCATAATCACTAAATTTATCAAATATAACTGCTATTTTTCCAACTTCTCTTGAACCAACAAAGTAAGGTACAATTACAATTGTATATTGTTCAAAGTTCCTAAAGTTATGTTCTTTTCCAATAAATATTCCTTCTCCAAGGTTAAAAACTTGAGAATAAAAATCTGAAGAAGTAGATAGCCTAATAATTTCCTTTAACTTATTTTCATCAAATCTCTTAGCATTAATAAGGTTGAAAATACCATCGGTTATATAATCTTCGTATTTTTCTGATGCTATTCTTTCTGATAGTTCAATAAATTCTTTTAAACTCCCTCCAGCCCATGCAAATCTATCAGCTATTTCTCTCAATTTAAGTTTAAAGTCACTCAAAAAAGCCGATTGAAGACTTTTATTCATAAAATGTTCAATTTCTTCGATATTAAATATTTCGGAATGTTGGATAGGTAACACAGTTGTTAATCCTAATTCAGTTATAATATTCACAATAGAAAAGTTATTTGTAACAGGGGTTAAAACTATTCTTTTAATTCTAAGATTCATTGGACTTGGCTTTTCAATAATTACAAATCCCTTAACAGTTGTTGCGAGCAATTTAGCGGCCCCTTGAATAACTTTATCAAGATCACCTATTGGAAAATTTATAGTAGTATCAATAGTTGAACTCTTCTTTTTTGTTTCATTTCTTATTTTAAGTATTTCATTAACATAAAATCTAAGACCTTTATCTGTTGGAATTCTTCCAGCAGATGTATGTGGTTGAAATATATATCCCAAGTAATCTAATTTTCTTAAGTCATTTCTTACTGTAGCTCCACTCCATTCTAAATTTGTTGATTCTAGTACTTTTTTTGAGCTTACCGGGACACCTGTTTTTACATACTCTCTTACAACACAATATAGGATCTTTTCTTGCCTATCTGAAAGATCCCTCATGTTTTCACCTCACTTATCACTTATCTTATCACTCTTTATTTTAGTCTGCTAATAGTATATCATAAAAAAAATTAATAGTCAATTCAATACCGAAAAATAAAAAAGTGCCCAAACGGGCACTAATTGATATAACTTTCTTTTGTTTCTTTTCCAAGCACTAAAACTACTAAACCCGATAACACAGAAATTATTGCAATCAAAAATAAGGCAACGTAAATTGAGTACTCAACAAAATATCCTGTAAAATATGGAGCAATAATTCCAGCTATTCTTGCTATACTTCCAGCCAATCCATTTGCTGTTCCTCTAAAGGTTGTTGGAAAAAGCTCAGGTGTATAAGCATAAACCATGCCCCACACACCTAGTGTGAAAAATGATATTACTAGCATAACAAGTAAAAAAGATAAATTACCAGATGCCAATGGTAAAAGAAGCGCACTTAACCCCATACCCATGAAATATGTACTTAATGTTTCCTTTCTTCCCCATTTTTCTATTAAGTAAGCAACCGACAAATAACCAGGAAGTTGAGCTAGATAAATATAAAAAGTGTACCATTTTGCTTTTGTAATTGTTATTCCAAGTTCCTTCACAAAAATTTTCGGAGCCCAAGAGAACAAAGCATAATAAACAAAGCTTACAACAAACCAGGAAATAATTATTAAAATTGTTTCTTTTATATGAGTTTTCTCAAATAATTTAGCATATGTTATTTTTGCTTCCTCAATTGGTTCGATTTCTCCTTCAATCTTTCCGAAAACTTTTTCAAGTCTTTCTTTACCATACTTTTTAAAAAGAAATTTAGGTGTTTCCTTTTCTTTTATCAATGGAATTAATACAAAAATTCCAATCAAAAAGACATAAAAATCCCATCTCCAGCTATATTTCTGACCTATTGTAACTGCAAATAAAGCTATTAAAATACTTCCTATTGCCCAACTAGATTCTAAAAGAACAAGAAATCTTCCTCTGAGTTTTATTGAAGTATATTCAGATAGATAAGTATTTACAGATGGTAAAAGTCCTCCATATCCTAAACCTGATAAAAATCTAAAAATTAAAGCCATTTTGTATGTTTCTGAAAAACCAAATAAAAATGTAAATATAACAGATATTAATAAATATAAAATAGTTCCCATTTTCCTACCTAAGTAGTCTAAAATCAACCCTGAAGAAAGAGCACCAACTAGCATTCCCATAAAAACTGAGCTAATTAACGAACTAGTTAATGATGTAGTTAAAGCCCATTCTTTTGAAATATCAGGGATAGCAAAAGGCATGACCATAACCCCTGCTGCTCCTATAATCCAAATCAATGAAGTAATAATTAAAAGTTTCCTCTGAGTTTTTTCAGGAACAAGCTTCTCAACTACTTCATCAATTTTCACATCTAACCCTCCTTTACCAAGTATTCCTTTATAGCATTCATAACTTTTTGCATTGTTTCCTTATCTGGAGCTTCAATAGTATGAATATGTACTCCTCCTGAAAGCTCCAAAAGAGGTGTAGCGTGTGTAGATTCCATTAATGCAATAAACTTTGAAACATCATCTACTGTAGAAATGTCTAGTCTACCAGTAATTTCTCCATAAATCGGATGTTCAACTATTACATCTATTATTTTCCCACCAGCTTTAACTATTTTTAATAATTCATCATAAATTTCTTCAGAGGAATGTTTAACAGCCACCATTCTACGTATATTTCCTTTTGAATTTTCAAGAATATATCCATCCCTAGTTGAATAAATTTTATAACCTTTCGTCTTCAAAATTGAAACATACTGAACAACCGCTTGTCTACTTACTCCAATAATTTCTGCAAGTTCTTTTCCTTTTATTGGACCTTTAGAATTTGATAAAATTTCCAGAATTTTTTTTAAATTTTCCTTCACTTTATCTACCTCCTATAATAATTTTACTTTAATTGACAGCAGCTGTCAATAAAATGAGATTTTTAAAAAAATAATTTAGTGTATAATAAACTTAGAGTCTTTTTGCGAGGTGAATCCTATTGAAAGGTCATTTAACCGGTATTATTGAAAAAGAACTGTACGGCTATACAAAAGATGATGTACCCGTATTTCAATATTCTCTAACAAACAAAAATTCACTTACGGTGAAAATCATAAATTACGGAGGTATAATAACCAATCTCTGGGTTCCCGATAAATCAGGAACTTTTCATGATGTTGTTTTAGGATTTAACACCTTGGAAGAGTATGAGAAGTTCAATTCAAATTACTTTTTTGGAGCAATAATTGGCCGATATGCCAATAGAATCTCAAATGGGCGATTTTCAATTGATGGTAATACATATCAATTATCAATAAACGAAGAGAAATATCACAATACCTTACATGGAGGGTTTAAAGGTTTTCATACTCGAATTTTCAAAGCATACCCCTTGAAAACACCTGATGGTCCATCGTTAATTTTAAATTATTTAAGCCCAGATGGAGAAGAAGGATTTCCAGGCAATTTAAATGTTGAGGTTAGATATATTTTAACCAACAAAAATGAGTTTATTGTGGAGTTTAAAGCAATTACGGATAAGCCTACTATTGTCAATCTTACTCAACACAGTTATTTTAACCTTTCAGGATCGGGAAATATTTCCAACCATAAATTACAAATAAATTCTGATTTTATTACACCAGTAAATGAAAAATTAATACCTACTGGTGAATTTAAACCTGTAAAAAATACAGAATATGACTTTAAAAATCCAAAAATTCTTGGCAAATTGCTTTCTCAAAACTATGGATACGATATTAATTATGTTTTAAATAAAACAGAAAATGAGTTAAAATTTGCAGCAAAATTAGAATCACTTGACACTGGAATTTCTATGGAAATTTTCACTACTAAACCAGGTTTACAACTTTACACAGGAAATTATTTAAATGGAATTGTTGGAAAACTTGGCTTGAAATACGATAAATTTTCAGGAATATGTCTGGAACCACAATTTTTTCCTGACTCACCAAATATTAAAAATTTTCCTAAAGTTGTTTTATACCCAAACAAAATTTATAAACATAAAATTATTTATAAATTTAAATAAAGATACGTTCCAAAGAAAATTCTCAGACTGTTGAAAAACCAGCTCATGTAGAAGAATTAGATAGATACGAGGTTTTTTCTTCTTTTTTATTGCCTGTTTGATAAAAGAGTATTCTATTTAACCACAATCATGTAAAAAAACTTTACCATATCAATCCATTCAAAAGATATTTTCTTATATTTATTTTAAATTATTCTAATTTAATTAAAATTTTTTATGATAAAATATCGTGTAAGGAGGGATAATTTGCAAAAGAAGTTAACTCTTCACTATCTTTTTAAAATTTTTTCCAGTCAGACAAAACTTGAAATACTAATGACAATTTTTGATAATTATCTTACTACATCAGAAATTGCAAATAAACTAAACAAAGATATCTCAACAATTTATCGACATCTTGTTCAATTAAAAAATGTTGGTATATTAAAATCTAAAAGAATTAAAGGAGTAGAATATTTTGATTTTTCATCGACAAAAATATTTCAACTCATTGAAAAAGCAATGGAATTTCTTAATGAAGTAAATGGAGAACATGTAATTGATAGTACAAACTTAAAATATTGTTTTATAACCAAAGAACATGCTAATTTCAACGCTGATTATATTCTTGATATGAGAGGAGAAATCTGTCCGGTTCCAGATATTAAAACAAGAAAAATGTTGGAAACACTTGAAAAAGGGAAAATATTGCTTGTAATTGTAGATTATCCACTATCTGCAGAAAGAATCCCAATTTCTGTTTCAAAAATGGGCTCAAAAGTACTTGCAAAATTTTCAGAAAAAGCTGGAGAAGTAAAAATTTTTATACAAAAATAAAGACGCTCTTTGTTTAAAAAAGAGCGTCCTCTTAAAAATTATTTTCAGAAATTTTTCTTTTCTCTCTTATCTATTTTCTTCACCAAATTCTACTTTGAAATCCTGCCTTTTCTGTAATTCTCCCAATTATATTGAATTATCATATAAAAGCACTTATTTATTCTTTGTAAAATTCAATCTTACGCACCAAAAATTCTTTTATTTTCGGTTAAATCTTTTCCTTTTGAACACTATTTTATTTCCCAATGTTCTCGTCAAATATGAATTGCAAAGTTACCTTCAAAAGCACCGAGTAGTGTTTCAGTTAGGGTTGGATGAGGATGTATTGCTTCAGCTATTTGATGGGATGTCATATTGTATTTTACACCCAATACTCCCTCCATTATCATATCTGTCGCATTTGCTGAGACTATTGCCACTCCCAATACCTTTTTTGTTTCTTTTTCTTCTATTACCTTCGCAAATCCCAATTTTTCTTCCATAGTTCTTGCTCTACCGTTTGCAGATACTGGGAATTTATATATATTAACTTTTTCCTTTTCCACATCTTTTTCTTTTTTTCCTACGCTTGCTACTTCTGGATTTGAAAAGATTATAGACGGAACTGCTGAATAATCCATTTCAATCTCTTGCCCAGCAATATTGTGTGCTGCTACTATTCCTTCGTACATTGCCACATGAGCTAACATTATTTCACCTCTTATGTCTCCTACCGCATATACGTTCTCTATGTTTGTTCTCATATGTTTGTCTGTTTTTACTCCTCTTTCTATCTCTATCCCTATTGATTTTATATCTTCACTTATATTAGGTTTTCTTCCCACAGCAAGTAATATTTTCTCTACCTCTATTTCTTTTTCTGCTACCTTTGCAATGTATTTGTCTTCGCTTCTTTTTATTTCTTCTACCTTTTCTCCTTCAATTATTTTTACTTTATTCTTTACCAATCCTTTCTTCACTTCTTCTGCTACATCATTATCTTCATATGGCAAAATATGATTTGCAAGCTCTACTATTGTTACATCAACACCAAAACTTGAAAAAAATGTTGCAAATTCTACTCCTATTACTCCTCCCCCTATTACCAATAAAGATTGTGGTAGTTTTTCCATCTTAAATACATCATCACTTGTCCATATACCTTCTACCTTATCAAAAGGTGGAAAAATATTTGGTACAGAACCATGGGCAAGTACAATATTCTCAGCTTGTATTTGTTTCCCACTTTTTTCAAGTAATATTGTGTTTTTATCCTTTAATATTGCCTTATCTTTAAATACATCTATTTTATTCTTTTTCATTAGAAATTCGATGCCTTTTTTTGACATGGAAACAGCTTTTTGCATGTGTTTCATAATTAAAGATAGATCATATGAAACATTATCAACTAAAATACCAAATTTTTTAGCTTTTTCATTAATTTCAGAAAAAAGATGTGAGGTAGTAAGTAAAGCTTTAGTGGGAATACAACCTTTGTTAGTACATGTACCTCCAAATTCTTCTTTTTCTACAATTGCAACTTTCTTTCCAAGTTGTGAAAGCCTTATCGCTGCAACGTATCCACCTGGCCCTCCTCCTATCACTATTGCTTCGTACATTTCTTTACCTCCTTTTTAAAAACTAACGGGGAAATCTCCCCGTTAGCCTATAAATTTTTCTTCTTTTTCTACTAGTTCAATAAACCCATCGTAATCAATTAATTTGTGATTTGCTTCATCTTCTTTATATCCTCTTGCAAGAAAATCCTCTTTTAATATATAAATATTTGCCTTTGTTAGACTGGATAAATCTTGCAAATTCCAATATACTCCATCTTGTATTAAAACTACAGAATCATTATCCTTTGCACTTTCTATTTTCAACTTTTCAACAGGGTTGTTTATACCATATTTAATTAAAACTAAAGCCATTTAAATCACCTCTCACATAAAAATAACCAAGTCAAATTGATGGAAGAAATCAGAAAGATTATCTTTTTTAATAAATTGTGCACCAAAATTTTCATCTATATTTTTAACTTTGTATTTTTCTATGTCCTCTTTAAGTGCATATACTGGTGTTTCATATCTTTTTATAAACCTTTGAACTATCTTTATTGGAAGAAGCCCCAAAGATTCTGGTGAAGTATCTTTAGATAATGCAACCGTAGCAGCATCAATTAACATTACTGAAGGTTCGATATCTTCTCCATACATTCCAAAAGCTGTTCTAAAGCCCTCATTGACCCATATTGAACCAACAGGAGATTGGTAAACGACAAACAAAACCTTTTTTTCCATTATTTTTCACCTCACGCCATAAGACTTATAAATCTATCGCTTGTATATATGAGTTCTGCAAGCTCTGGAAGTCCACTCGGATTGGAACCATCAATTATCATATCTGTTGTAATTCCTCTATAATCCATACAAATTCCACATATTTCTACTTTTACTCCTTTGTCTGCTAGTTCTTTCAAAAGTTGTGAAATATTTCTATCCCCTCTTACTGGTTTCATATTTTTATTTGCAGCTATTGCTGAGTCACAGAACAAAAATATTGTTACCTCATGGCCTTTTTTCAAAGCTGCCTCCGCAATTTTTATGGCTGTATCCAAATCCTGATATGTATATGGTTGCACCATGACTTGTATTGTAATCTTCATATTATCTCCTCCTCATTCCCTACCAAACAAAATCCATGCCATTGTCCAATTACCGAGGATAAAGAATAAAGAAGCAAGTAAAGAACTAATTGCCATTTGCGGTACACCGGTGAAAAAGTGTCCTATATTACATCCACCTGCTGTAACAGCACCCAATCCCATTAAAACTCCACCAACCATTACCTGAAGATAAGTAATAGGTTTTTTTGGCATTCTTAATTTAAATTCACCAGCTAACTTTGCTGAAATCATAGCACCAATTATAATCCCTAAGATTTCCCAACCTTCCCAATTCAATGATGATCCAGTAAGAAATCCTTTAAACAAATTAATCCAACCACCTGTGATACCAAATCCATAGTTTCTTCCAGAAGCTGCGCTTGACATCCATGCAAGGGGAGCTAATATTGCAAGAATTACTGCAGCTATTTTGTAATTAAGTTTTGTACTTCTTTCTGTTGTTTTTGTACCGAAAACATACCAAAAGAGAATTGCTGCAAATATAATACCAACTATCCATGGATTTATATTAAAGAGTGAAGATAAAGTAGGGCCTGATTTTGTTGCATACAATCCTTCTGTATATTCAACTGTTACACTAAATTTTGAAATCCATTTTAACCATCCAGAAAACACTCCTGCTTTTGTTGCATATGCTGTCAATCCGTAAAAAATTGCCGCAAACCAAGCAGTTGTCATACCTTCACCTGACCTATATGTAACACCTGATGCACAACCACCTGCAAGAACCATACCCATGCCAAACAAATAGCCTCCAATTATATTTCCAACCCAGTTAAAAGGTTTAGGGTTTAATGTAATCCACCCCATTTGTGCAAAAAACAAAAATGTAAGAATCTGAAGCCCAATTACTAAAGCAGCAAACTTCATAAGATAATTGTCTTTAAAAAGTTTTACATCTCTAAACGCTGAGTTAAAACATATACGACCTCTTTGGAGAATAATTCCAAATATAAGTCCAAATACTATGCCTAAAAATGCCTCTTCGATCACCCCCATCAGCCGTTAACTTTAATATAGATTTTCCATTCACTTTCTCCAACTTCTTCAATTTCCAATACCTCATGTCCTAATTTCTTTACTGTCTCAGGAATTCTTTCCTTTGACATTGGATAATCAATCAAAACTTCTAAAATTTCCCCTGGTTTCATCTTTTTCAACGCTCTTTTTGTTTCAACATCAGGAACAGGACATACTTCTCCTCTTACATCAATAGTCTTCGTAACCTCATACTTTGCCATATACCCCACCTCCTACCAAAAGATTTTTTTCACAAGTATAATTAGATAAAATGTATTTTTACACTAATATTCAGTACAATGTTGAGATTTTTTTCACTATCTAAATAAATTATAGCATTTAGCAGCAATTAATTTGTTTCTACAAAGTTACCATTTGGTTAACGATACAAGCAAAGTTTTAAAAAGAAAAAATTTCAATATATGAACTTATGCTTTTGATAAAGTCTCATTGTATCAACTGAAAAATTAGGTATATGTTCTCTTTTTCTTTTTTGTGGAGATGATTTTGTTTAATAATTATAAAAGAATGTAATATGAAATTATGATTTCAATAGATTATTAATTCCAAAATATACTTGGTTAAAAAGATAGAAATAAGGATAAATTCCACTAAATAGAAAGAATCCTTATATATTTTAACCTATTCATGCAAAGTAGGTCAGAAGAAATATGGTTTTTAATAAAAAATCAAATAAAATCTTTGAAGAATTTATCTTTAAAAACTTGAATTTTAAAATATGGAGAATATTTATTTCTTTAATCAAACATCCATTTCATTTTTATTCTAATGATATCATTCTCTTTCTTTTTACTAACAGTTCAAAGACTGATTGCAGTAGCTTTAATATTATTACAATTTCATCTGAAAATATAAATGTTTATGAAATTAAAAATGTATTGACAAAAATTGATAAAGTTTATAATATTCATCATCTTCATCTACCCGGTAAATGACCTTGATATCCTTGTTGAATTTCATGTAAAGTTTAAAGAAAATTTAAGATTAAGTGAGATTGATTTTTTACGAAATAAGATTAACAATATACTACAAAAAAGTCCAAAATCAAACATTCTATATACAAATAGAATTTAATCAAGTAGAAAATGTAGGATTAATAAAAGCATGATTTTATTTATTTTTGTTTACACATAAACTAACCATATAAATATACGAAAAATTTTAGAAAATTAGTAAAATAGTTTTTAGAACTATAATAGATTTTGGCTTACCAATAGCTTAGAAATTTGATAAAGTAAATGCGTAAAAATATTTACTGATTTAAGAAAAACAGTTTATAAGAAGGGAACATAAGTGGGTTCTAAAACATAACATTGAAGCTTATTTAGAATTGGATGTTTTAAAGATAACCATTTGTTTAATGAAAAAAGCAAAACGTAAGAGTAAATCTTTTAATGTCTATAAATTTACAAAACAATTTTTTATATAAAAAACCCCATCCTCGGCCATTTTTGGATGGGGTTATTCTGTATTTTGATAGTTTTACAAATAGAACTGTTTTAAACAATATTTTGATTATTCTTCAATTGAAACTAATTCAATTTCAAAAATCAAATTTTTCCCTGCCAATGGATGATTTGCGTCAAGATAAGCAGTATCATCTTTAATTTCAGAAACTTTTACTATAAAATTATTTCCATCTGGTTGATGAACTTCTAAGAATTCACCTTCTGTAATCCCTTCAGGTAGTTTACTTTTTTCAATCGGAAAAACAAGTTCTTCTCTAAAAGGACCATAGGCTTTATCAGAAGGAACATTTATTGTCTTCTTTTCTCCTATTTCCATACCCATAATCCCTTCTTCAAAACCAGGAATTACTTGATTGTTTCCTACAACAAATTCAAGTGGTTCTTTATCCAAAGAACTATCAAATACTTCCCCGTTTTCATACTTTCCAACATAATGTACTTTCACTTTGTCACCAATTTTAACACCCATTTTCTCACCTCACAAATATTGATACTATGATTATACACTAATAAAATTAAAAACACAAATTTATTTTATCTTTGATTCTCCTTAACATTAACAAAGAATGAAAAAAACAACAAAATTAAACCAGAAATTAATATCGCTGTTCCAATACTAAATTTATCAGCAAAATAACCTACTATAATTGAAAAAACAGCAGTTAAAAGAGTTGTTGATTGAGATTCGACTGAAAGTACTGAAGCCATAGCATCAGCTTTTATATTTTCACTTATATAAGAAACAGCAATTGGCCTTCGCAAATTTTCTATTATATAAAGCAAAACAAAAATTATAATTGAAATTATGTAGAGTTTAAATAAATATGCAAATCCTGCAAAAAATATAGATAACGCACCTAATATTAATGTAACATTTAAAGCAAATGATGAACTTTTTTTACCAATCTTCCATGAATTTTTTGAAGCTACTGACGTTAAAAGATACAAAACAAAATAAACAAGACCTATTAGTATCGAAGTTCTTTTCTCATTGTCTAAAGACACAAAAATCGGTATAGATAAAGCAAAAGTTTTCAATACCGGTTGCAAATAATCTTTTATACTCTTAAAAACACCTGAATACATAGAAGTGTTTAAAAGAATTTTCAAAACTTTAAAGTCAAAAATTGCCGACAAAAAATCTTTTAAAGTAGCTTTTTTTGATTTCTTTACTTCTGTTTTATCAAGAAAACTTGGATACGTAGCTAAGTTTATAAAATTAAGTATGTAAGGGATAACAGTAAATATAAAAATTTTCCTGTAATTCCCACTAAAATAAACAATACTAGCTGCAATCAAAGAATTTAATGCCGAACCAAATTGCGAAGCTGCTCTTGTTGAACCATAATACTGAACTTTTAAATGTTCAATTCCTTTTATTTTTAAGTAATCAAAAATCATTGCTTTATGTGTGCCAGATCTAAATGCTTCTCCAAATGAAAAAAATATCATTGCTATAATGTATAAATAAAATGAGTAAAAGAAGTAAAAAATTAAAAAGGAAATAATATACGAACTCATAGAAAATAGCATTGATTTTTTCCTTCCAAATAAATCTGCAATTATTCCCGTTGGAACTTCTAGTATATTAGTCGCAACACTCTTAATTGAATATAATAGTCCTATTTGCAAATAACTCAATCCGCTACTAAGTAAAAAAAGCACTAAAAAAGGTTCAAAAAATCTTAGATTCTTTAAAAAACCATACAATTGAAAACGTCTATATTGTAAATCTTTTTCAAACATTATTACTCGCCTCACAAAAAATAGGATCGTAAGATAATCCTAATTGATTAGCAAACGCTCTACAACCACCTTTACATTTAGTAAAAAGCTCACACTCTTTACAATCATTAAACAATATATCTGGATTAAATGATTCCCAAATTTCTTTAAATGATTTTTCTCTTACATTACCCATATAGTATTTAAAGTCATATCTGAAATGTCCGCAAGGAACAACTGTCCCATCTACCAAAATAGAAGCATGTTCTTTGCCGGCAGTACACTCATCACCATAAATATTTTCTTCAACAAAAAAGTCAACTTGATCTTTATATTTTTCGATAATTCCATTAACAAATTTAATCATTTCTTTTGTTGGTAAAAGCATATCTTTAAAAAGTTCTCCTCTGCCAACAGGAACAAACCTATCAACATATAAACTTACCCCTAATTCTTTTGCAAATAAAACCATTTCTTCAAAATACTTGTAATTATGCTTATTGATTACATGTAAAATTGTAACATCAAAACCAAATTCTAAAAAGTTTTTTAAGCCTCTCATAGTTTTTTCAAAGGTTCCTGCACCTCTAACTAACTCATGTATTTCTTTTTTATGACCATCAAGAGAAACACCCACAAGTAAATTATCATTAATTTCCTTCAATTTTTTTACTACATCCTTGGAAGCTAAAGAAGCGTTTGTATTTATCATTAATTTTGCTCCGATACTTTTAGCAAAGGAAATTATTTCAAATATATCGGTACGTATTAGTGGTTCTCCACCTACAAGGTCAATAATTTCTACACCTGATTCATATAAATCTTTAATAACTTTTTTAACCTCTTCTGTTGACAATTCATTTTTAGATGTTTTCCCGGCATTACAGTAACAATGAATACATGAATAATTGCAAGCGGTAGTAAGTTCAAATTCTACTACTTTTGGGGTTCGCATTTCACCACCTCTTTTTTGTATTTTCATTTATATTTATTATATCAATAAAAATTGGCAAATTATGTTAAAATTATTTTAGGATTATTAAAAATAGGAGGGATAAAATTGGACACCAAAAATTTGTTGTTAAAATTGAGTTCTATACATGGCCCTTCAGGGTATGAATACAAAATTACAGAAGAAATTAAAAGTATAATGTTGGATCTTTCTGATGAATGTTTTATTTCAAAAATGGGAAGTCTTATATGCATTAAAAAAGGTGAAGGGAAAGGGAGAATTGGGCTTTTTGCCCACGTCGATCAACTAGGTTTTGTAATTTCTAAAATAGATAGTATGGGTTATGCATATGTTGAAGAAATAGGTGGTTGGGACCCTAAAGTTGTAGCTGGTCAAAGAGCTATAATTTATTCTAATGATAAAGAATTTAAGGGAATATTTGGATTCTTAGCCCCCCATTTACAAAAGAAAGATGAAAGACAAAAAATGCCAGATTTTGATGGCTTATTTTTAGATATTAGCATGAATGAAAATTGGCAAGAAATTGAAGTTGGCGATATTGTAATGCTTGATGGTTTAGAAGGTTTTGAAAGTAATAATTTTGTTTTTGCACCAGCACTTGACAATAGAGCAAGTTGCACCTCTATTATCAAAGTTGCAGAAATGCTTAAAAAAATGAAACATTCTTTTGATGTTTATTACATTTTTTCAACCCAGGAAGAAATAGGTGGACCTGGGGCACCAACCAGTGCATTTTTAACTGAACTTGATTATGCATTTGTTATAGATGTGACCCATGGTGATGAAAAAATACCCGGTTATAACAAAATCGAAATTAATAAAGGCCCGGCTATTGCCTTTGGACCAGTTATAGATAAAAAATTTAATGAAAAAGTAAGAAAAATAGCTAAAAAATATAATATCAATTACCAATTAGAACCTATCCCCAGAAATTCTGGTACCGATACAGACGCTATTCAGTTAGTACGAAGTGGAATAATGACTCAACTTATCTCTATTCCTTTAAAATACATGCATACACCATATGAAAAAGTCTCCGTAAAAGATGTCGAAGATACTGCAAAACTTATGGCATTCACAATTTTAGAAATGGAGGTGCTTTAAATGTTTTTAAAAGAGCTTTCTGAATTAAATGGTGTATCAGGTAACGAAGACAATGTTAGAAATTTTATATTAGAAAAAATAAAGGGAAAAGTTGATAAGTACTGGATTGATAGAATGGGAAACTTAATTGCTTTTAGAAAAGGAAATGGTAAAGCAAAAGTTGTTTTGGATGCTCATATGGATGAAGTTGGTTTCATGATTACAAAAATAAATGATGATGGTTCTTTTTCTTTTATGCCAGTAGGTGGTGTAGATCCCAGAGTAGTAATTGGAAAAAAAGTATTAATAAAAGATAAAATACCTGCTGTTATTGGCTTTAAAGCTATTCACCTCCAAAAAGATGATTATTTAAAAACTCCAAAATTTTCTGATTTAAAAATCGATGCTGGTTTTAGTTCTAAAGAAGAAGCATCAAAAAATGTTTCCATAGGCGATTACGTATCTTTTGCAACAAAATATGAACAGATTGGAAATTTCGCAACTGGTAAGGCTTTTGATGATAGAGGGGGATGTAGCATTTTATTAGATCTAATTCTAAATGATGTGAAAAGTGATTACGATTTATACTTTGCATTTGTAGTTCAAGAAGAAACAGGGCTAAGAGGAGCAGCCGTAGTTTCAGAACAAGTTAAACCAGATTTTGCAATTGCACTTGAATGCACTACTGCAGGAGATAATCCTGAATTAGGAAAAGAACATTGGGCTACACATTTAGGAGATGGCCCAGCTTTAACTTTTTTACATTCTGGTTATGTTATTGATAAAGAAATTTTTGATGCTTTGGTTTTAACAGCTAAAACAAATGATATACCTTTTCAGTATAAAAGAAGAACTGCAGGTGGGACAGACGCTGCAAGATATTCAAGAAGTATATATGGTGTTCCAGCAGCAGTAGTTTCAATTCCTTCTAGATACATTCACAGCCCTTTAACAGTTATAAACCTTAATGATTACCAAAATACTTATAAATTAGTTAAAACATTCTTAGAAAATTCACCTATATTGAAATAAAAGAAAAGCCACCATAAGGTGGCTTTCTTTTTAGTAAACTTAATTTTACTTTACATTTGGAATCAATATCTTCAAAATTTCTTCGTTTTTAATTCTAATATAACCTTCGCTAAGTTCTTTAAGGGCTATACTTACATAGTTTTTATCCCATGTTTCCACATACGGTTTTGCAAATTCTTTAAGGTTTTCTGCTCTTTTTGCCACAGCTATTGGAATAGCAAATTTATAAGGTATCTTCTTCATCAATTCATCATAGTTAATCACTGGTTTCATCTATCACTTACCCCCTTAAAAAGATTTTCAATTAATTCTTCTGTTAATACCCTCTTAGTTCTGTAAGTTTCAGATATTATTATCGATTTCATAATTTGTATAGAATTAACTAGATCATCATTCACAATTAAATAATCAAATTCTATCATTTTTGATAATTCCCATTTTGCATTATCCAATCTTTTTAATAATGCCTTTGGTTCTTCAGTACCTCTTTTTAATAATCTTTCTTTTAAAACTTCATAACTTGGCGGTGCAACAAATATAAAAACAGCATCATCAAAATTTCTTTTTACTTGTAAAGCTCCTTGAACATCAATATCAAGAATAATTCTCTTGCCTTCCTCAATCTTTTTTAACACAAAATCTTTAGGAGTTCCATAAAAGTTTCCATGAACTTCAGCCCATTCCAAAAACTCAGAATTATTAACCATTTCTAGAAACTTTTCTTTTGAAATAAAAAAATAATCAACACCATCAACTTCACCGGGTCTAGGCGGACGCGTTGTACATGAAACTGAAAAAACGACATTATCTAACATTTTAATTACAGAATTGATTATACTAGTTTTTCCAACTCCTGATGGGCCGCTAACTACGAATAGTGTTCCTTTCATATTATCCCTTTCTTCTTATTTTGTCAAGTTGTTCTTCAATTTCATAGAATGATTGCATAAACCTTTGTGCAATTGTTTCAGGTTGAATAGCACTTAAAATTATATGGTTACTATCCGAAATTAAAATAGCCCTTGTTTTTCTTCCATAAGTTGCATCAATAAGTTTCCCTTCATCTTTAGCATCTTCTTTTAATCTTTTAAGTGGTGCACTTTCGGGATTTACAATTGCAACAATTCTATCACCAGCAATTACATTACCAAAACCAATATTAATGAGACCAAACATGTTTACACCTCCTAAAGGTTATTCCAAATTTTGAACTTGTTCCTTTAATTGTGAATTTATATATTTCCCCTCTAAAGCAAAATTACTAATTTCAAGTAATCTACTTTTTGACAAAATAGTATTAAATTCTCTGTGCACCTCTTGAGTTAAAAAATTCAATAGTGTTCCAACTGGTTCATCAGACTCAATCAATTCTTCCATCCTCTTTAAATGACTTTTAAGTCTTACTATTTCTTCTCTTATATCTGCTCTATCAGCTATCAAAGCAACAGCCGTTTCAAATTGATTTATATCTAATTCTACATTATCAGGAAGAATTTCTTCAATATTATCTTTAATTTTTTGAGCAATCACATCTTTTAAATTTTGCGAAACATTCTCTATGTTATTAACAATTTCATTCATCTTCGAAATCATATTTTTTATATCAATTTGTAATTTTTTCCCTTCTTTTTCTCTTTCTTTTACTAATTCTTTTAAAGCTTTTCTTAAAACGATTTCCACAACATTCCAAAGTCTTTCAATCTCTTCATCATCAAAATCTGTTCTAAAAACCTCTTTAAACACAAGTAAATCAGATAATTTAGTAGGCGTTTGAATCCCAAAGCTTTCCCTTAGTTCTTCTAAACTTTCATAATATGATTTTGCCATTGCAAAATCCAAATTCATTTCAATTGGTTTTAAAAATTTAACATTTATCTTTATGTGAACTCTTCCACGTTTCAAATATTCTGAAACAATCTTTGAAATTAAAATTTCTTTTGAATTCAGAAAATATGGAATGGAAACTCCTATATCCAATCCTTTAGAATTTAAGCTTTTAATTTCACAAGTAATTTTGTAATTTTCGTCTATATTTTCAACTTTTGAGTAACCTGTCATACTTTTTAACAAAATAATCACTCCTATGAACAATTATACACGATTTTTGAAATAATTCAAAATATTTTTATTAATTGCTTAGTTTTTCAAAAAACCGGGACCCTTACGGGTCCCATAATGAGGGCTTTATCTCATCCGCCTACTGCTCACTAACTTTTTTCATCCCCTCTTCAATTGCTAATTTATTAATTTCAATCAATTCAGCTTTTTTACCTGTCAGTTTTTTTTCTAATGCTTTAAACACACTTTCTTTAGAAACTATTTTTGTTGCTCCAATGACAGCTCCTAACATAACCATATTTGCAACCTTTAAATTCCCCAATTTATCAGCTATTTCATTACATTCCAGTTTATATATTTTTATTCCATCTTTTCTGTCAGGCTCTCTATCTATAACAGATTTATTCAAAAAGAAGAAGCCATTTTCAGTTAAAAAATCCTGAAATTTGATCATTGATGGGATATTCATAGCAACAACAACTTCCGCTTTATCAACAACAGGAGAGGCTACTGGTCCATCACTTACAACAACTGTACAATTAGCCGTTCCACCCCTCATTTCAGGACCATATGAAGGCATCCAAGTAACATTCTTTCCTTCAATCATGCCAGCATAAGCCAAGATTTGTCCCATCAACATTACACCTTGACCACCAAACCCAGCAAAGATGAATCTCATTTTTCATCACCAACCTTATCAACAAAGATTCCTAACGGATATTCAGGAACCATCTTTTCTTCTAACCATTTCATTGCTGAAATTGGATCCATTCCCCAATTTGTTGGACAAGTAGATAATACTTCAACCATTCCAAAGCCTATTCCCTTAATTTGAGCCAAAAATGCTTTCTTTATTGCTTTCTTTGTTTTTTCTACATCTTGAGGTGTTGTAACCTTAGTTCTTGCAAGATATGCTACCCCTTTTGCTTCTTTTAAGAACTCACACATGTGCATTGGATAACCATCTTTTTGTGCATCCCTTCCATATGGAGTTGTGGTTGTTTTCATACCTAATAAAGTTGTAGGAGCCATTTGTCCGCCAGTCATTCCGTATATAGCATTATTAATAAAAATTGTAGTTATTTTTTCCCCTCTATTAGCTGCATGCATAATCTCGGCGGTACCAATTGCCGCAAGGTCACCATCTCCCTGATAAGTAAACACATACAAATCAGGTCTGGCTCTTTTCATACCCGTTGCAACAGCAGGAGCTCTACCGTGAGCTGCAATTGTACCATCCATATTAAAAAACTGATATGCAAAAACTGAACATCCAATAGGAGCAACTACAAGCGTTTTTTCTCTAATTCCAAGTTCATCAATAACTTCAGCAACTAATCTATGTACAATACCATGGTGACAACCTGGACAATACGTAAATTCCTTGCCACTTAATGATTCTGGCATTTTATATAAAAGTTTTCTCATTATACTCGCCTCCCAATTTCCTTTTTCAGTGCTTCATAAATTTCTGTTGGAGTTGGAACAACTCCACCCATTCGTGAATAGAATGCAACTGGTTTTTTATCACCTATTGCTAGTTTTACATCTTCTAACATTTGTCCCATATTCATTTCAACATCAAAGAACAAATCAACTTTTTCAGTCAATTTTTTCAAAGGTTCATATGGATACGGCCAAACAGTTATTGGTCTGAATAAACCTACTTTTATACCATCTTTTCTTGCCATTTCAACAACACTTTTAGCAATTCTTGCTACTGTTCCAAAAGCTGTAATAACTATTTCTGCGTCTTCAGTCATAAATTCTTCCCATCTTACTTCATTCTTCTCAATTTCCTTATATTTTTCAACTAATTCTAAATTCATCTTTTCAAGTATATAAGGATCTATATCAAAAGAAGTAATTATATGAGGTTCTCTATCCTTAGCACCTGTCATTGCCCAACTACTATGATCAGGTAAGGTTGACAAATCTCTAAACTCTGGAAAAGTAACAGGTTCCATCATCTGTCCAAGTAAACCATCGGCCAAAATTAATGTGGGTGTTCTGTATTTATCAGCTAGATCAAAAGCGAGAACAGTCAAATCAACTGCCTCTTGAACAGTGGATGGAGCCAAAACAATTAGTTTGTAATCTCCATGCCCACCACCTTTTGTAGCTTGCCAATAGTCGCCTTGTGCAGGTTGAATATCTCCAAGTCCAGGACCACCACGTACTACATTCACAAAAACAGCCGGTAATTGAGCACAGGCCATATAAGAAACTCCTTCCATCATTAAACTGAAACCTGGTGATGAAGTAGAAGTCATTACTCTTGTTCCTGTACAAGCAGCACCATAAAGCATATTTACTGTAGCAACTTCACTTTCTGTTTGAAGAAAAACTCCACCAACTTCAGGAAGTCTTTTTGACATATATTCAGGAAGCTCACTTTGAGGAGTTATAGGATAACCAAAAAAGTGCCTACAACCCGCTCTAATAGCAGCCTCACCAATTGCTTCTGTTCCTTTTACCATTACTTTTTCCATGCTTTCCCTCCTCACTCTTCCCTGTAGACTGTTATACAAACATCAGGACACATTCTATAACAAAAACCACAAGCTATACACCTATCCAAATACTTGGCTTCTGCAGGATGATAACCTTTGCTATTAAAACCTTCCGAAAATTCTATAACTTTAGTTGGACAAGCATTTATACATAATCCACAGCCTTTACATCTTTCCTGATCAATTTCAATATAGCCTTTTACTTTTGGCATTTTCTACAACCTCCTTAAAACTCCATTTTCATAAATCTCTCAATTTTAAATTTAGGATATTTTGTTTCAACATCTGATATAAAATCCGGAACTACAGTAAATTTTACTGGTACTTCAAGAATTTCAGATGCTTTAGAAACTATTTCTTCACCTTCCAAAATTATTTCTTTTGTTGTTTCAAGAGATAAATTGGTGTTACTAACCAAATAATCGATTTTTATTTTTGCAATTTTACTCAATTGTTCATAAGTTTTTATTATACCGTCAACAGTAGAAGTAAAAGGTCTTCTAGTGTTTACTACTAAAGAAATCTCAGCATCTTCAAGATAAGGTTTTAAATAACCTACAACAACCACACCATTTTCTTCTCCACCTACATCTAGAACTGTTTTATATTCTTTATTCTGCAAAAATCCAGCAACTGCACCAGAAACAATAGGCAAATCCGCATATTTTAATGCTCCAGGAGGAGTAATTACTTTGATACCTTTTTTTTCCAATAGATCTACCACATCCCTTGTTCTAAAATAAGGAGAAATAATATCCACATCTGCAATCGCAACTTTATCGTGTTGTTTTCTTAAAAAAATCGAATAATTTATTGCAACCTCAGTTTTTCCACTTCCAAATAAACCAATAAAAACATAATTTTTAGACACTTTTTTGCACCTCTTCCTTGTATTTCTTAGCTTTTTCTATTCCCCTTAAAACTCTTAAAGCTCCTAAAGCAAGAGCTTTTTCTTCATCACCACCAGGAAAAACTAAAACTGGAGCAATAAAGCTTACATAATCTTTCAACCATTTCACCATGTACTTTTCATCATATGCCAAACCACCTGTTAGAACGATTGCATCTACCTCTCCTTTTAATGCTGCTGCCATTTTTCCAATCCATTTTGCTATTTGATATGCCATTGATTTATAAATTAGTTCAGCGTTTTTATCTCCCTGATCGATTCTTTTTTGTACTTCTACTGCATCGTTTGTTCCTAAATATGCCACTAATCCACCATTTCCTTTTATTCTTTTTCTAATAAATTTATAATCATATTTGCCTGAATAGCACATATCTATTAATTGCGTTAAAGGCAAAGTGCCACTTCTTTCTGGTGTAAATGGGCCATCTCCATCTAATGCATTATTAACATCAACAACCCTTCCACGTTTATGCGCTCCTATCGAAATTCCCCCACCCATATGAACTACAATTAAATTTACTTCATTATAATCTTTTCCAAGTTTTTCCGCTGCTTTTCTGGCAACAGCTTTTTGATTTAATGCATGGAAGATTGATTTTCTTTCAAAAAGAGGATGACCAGAAATTTTAGCAATTTTTTCCATTTCATCAACTACAACTGGATCAACAATAAATGCAGGTATTTTATATTTTTTGGCAATCTCGTAAGCAATAACAGCTCCTAAATTTGAAGCATGCTCTCCGTACTTTGCCTCTTTCAATTCTTCAACCATTAATTCATCAACTTCGTATGTGCCACTTGGAATAGGTTTAACTAATCCTCCTCTTGCAACTATTGCATCAAAATCTCTATAATGAAATCCAAGTTTATTTAAAAATTGCTCAATTGCATTTAAACGAAACTCGTATTGATCAATTAGTTTTTCAAATTTTGAAAGTTCCTCTGCTGAGTGCCTAAGAGATTCTGAAGAAACCATTTTTTCATCCTCAAAAATTGCTAACTTGGTACTAGTAGAACCTGGATTTATAACTAAAATTCTATACATTATATATCACCTACCATCAAATTAGTTAGGGCTAAAGATAAAAGTTTTGTTTCATCAGAATCAGCCCTTGAAGTTAAAGCTATAGGAACTTTTGCACCAATAATTGTAGAAGCAACCCGTGCACCACCTAAAAATACCATGGCTTTGTAAAAAATATTTCCAGCTTCAATATCTGGCATAATTAATATGTCAGCATCTCCCGCTACAGGTGATTCTATACCTTTATGTTTTGCTGCTTCAATAGAAACAGCGTTATCTAAAGCAAATGGGCCATCAACTATACAACCTTTTATTTGTTTTCTATTGTTCATCTTTGCCAGAATAGCTGCTTCGATAGTTGCTGGCATCTTTGAATTTACAATTTCAACGGCACCTAAAATAGCAACTCTTGGTTTCTCAATTCCTAAAGCTTTTTTTGCTACAAAAACTGTGTTATTAATTATATCCACTTTTTGTTCTAGTGAAGGAGCAATAGTCATTCCAGCATCTGAAACAATTAATAATTTATGATAATTAGGAATTTCGAATATACTTACTAATGATAATGTTTTCCCTGTCCTTAAATTATACTCTTCTTTTAAAACTTCTCTCATTAAGTCTCCTGTTTTAATTTTTCCTTTCATAACAAAGTCTGCTTTTCTTTCTGCGACTAACTTTACAGCAGTTTTAGCTGCTTCGCTTTCAGATTCTTCATCAATTATTTCGTAGTTATTTAGGTCTATCCCATTTTCTACTGCAATTTGTTCTATTTTCTTTTTATCACCAATTAAAATAGCATTAATAATACCTTCTTCCCTAGCTTTTTCAAGTGCGCTCAATACCACATTATCTTCTGCAACAGCAACTGAAACCACTTTTGGACCATTTATTTTTGCTTTTTCAAGTAATTCGCTCAACTTTTTCATATTTCTCACCCCATGTTAAAGCTTTTTCTTCTCCTTTTAATACTCTCAACGCACCCAAGGCCAAAGCCTCCATTTCAAATTCTCCAGGAATATTAAAGATCGGTGCAAAGTTATAAATATATGATTTTATATTTTCAACAAATTCATTATTATTAGCTATTCCTCCAGTAATTACTATTGCATCTACTTCTCCCTTCAAAATAGCACACATACCACCAATTTCCTTAGCAATTTGATACGCCATTGCATCAACTATTAATTTTGCATATTCATCACTTTTTGCCATTTCCAAAGCTTCTTTCATGTTGTTAGTACCCAAATATGCAACAAGTCCGCCTTTTCCAACAAACATTTTTTTAACTTCTTTATGATTATATTTTCCAGAAAAACATAATTTAACCACATCTCCAACAGGAAGATCTCCGGTTCTCTCAGGACTGAAAGGGCCTTCATCATTGGCATTATTTACATCGATCATTTTTCCTTTTCTATGTGCTGTTACAGATATTCCTCCTCCAAGATGCGCAATTACCATATTAAGCTCTTCGTATTTTTTGCCCAATTCTGAAGCAACTTTTCTACCTACCGCTTTTATATTTAAAGCATGTGCCAAACTTAACCTTTTTATTTCTGGAATTCCTGAAATTCTTGCTTCATCAACCATTTCATCAACAGATACTGGATCAGTAATAAAAACAGGTATTTTACCATTAGATAGTTCAAAACCAATTACAGCAGCAAGATTTGAAGCATGTTCAACTTTTGATTTATACTTTAAATAGTTGACCATTTCTTCATTAACTATATAAGTACCACTTTTTAAAGGTGGAAGAATTCCTCCACGACAAGCTATGGCATCAAAATCATCTATTTTGTATCCGTTACTTTTTAAAAACTCAAGTATTGCTTTTTCTCTGTATTCTTTCTGTGCCATCAAACTATCAAATTTTTCCAATTCATAAGGTTTGTGACGTATTACTTTATCAATCTTTATATTTTCATCTTCAAAGATAGCAACCTTTGTACTTGTGGAGCCAGGATTTATTACTAAAATTAACACTATATCAACCCCTTAGATTTACCATACTCCAAAATTGCTTCTTTCAATCTTTTTACTCCCTCAATAATCTTTTCGTGTGGTGGCAAACAGAACGACATTCTCATTGAAGAAGAAGGCCTATCATCGGGTGTAAAAGCTTGACCAGGAATATAAAATACTAATTTTTTCTTCGCAATTTCAAACATTTCCATGGTATCGAATCCTTCAGGTAATGTTACCCAAGTAAATAAACCACCTTTAGGTTTAACCCATTTCATGCCCTTAATATCTGAAAAATACTCATCAAAAGCCTTCATCATTGTATCTTTTTTAGATTTGTACAATTTAATGGTTGGCGTTATTTGTTGTATTAAATCATATCTTTCCAAATATCTTGCAGCAATTCTTTGGGTTAAGGCTGAGCTACAAAGATCTGTACCTTGTTTAGCTAATACAAATTTTCTGACAATTTCTTTATCACCAATTACTGCCCCAATTCTTAAACCAGGGGACAAAATTTTACTGAAAGTATTTAAAAGTATTACTCTTCCTCTTTCTGCAAGTTTAAATAAAGAAGGAATGTGTTCGCCTTCAAATCTTAGTAATCCATATGGATCATCCTCTAAAATTAAAAGATCATATTTTTCTGCAAGCTCAATTATTTTTCTTCTTTTTTCTAATGAAAGTGTTACTGCACCTGGATTGTGAAAATTAGGAATGACATATATAAATTTAACTTTTTTAATAAGACCTTTGTTATCCAATTCTTTTAATTTTCTTTCCAAAATATCCACATTCATTCCATCTTCTTCAAGGGGAATAGTAATAAATTTTGACATACGCATCCTAAATGCACTTGCTGCACCAAGATAAAAAGGATCCTCAACAATTGCTATACTATTTTCATCTAAAAAAATCTTAGATGCTAATTCAAGTGCTTGTTGAGAACCAGTAGTAAACATTACATTATCAACATCTAAATCTTTAATTCCATACAAATTATCCAATAAACTAATCATTTGCTTTGCTAGCTCAGGATCTCCTTCTGTGGTACTATATTGAAGAACGTAATTATACTCTTTTTCAATAACTTCAGACGCAATTTGAGATAATTCTCTTCTAGGAAAAGTTTCGGGATCAGGAACACCACCACCAAATGAAATTGAATTAGGAACGGAGGCATACTTCAAAAGTTCTCTAATCAAAGATGAGCGCAGCGATTTGCCTAAATCAGAATATTTTTCCTCGTAATTCATCTTTCCACCTCCAAAATATATAAAAATATTAAATTACATTCAAATTTGAATTTGAAAAAAATTGCATTTGGCAAAATCTTGCATGCAAAAAATTGCATGTTAAATCTATTGAAAATATTCTATAATAATTATACAATATATGGTAGAACTAGTAAAACTTCAAATAGCAATGTTTTTGAGTAAAAAGTTTCATTATTAATCATTTATTTAAAAAAATTATTCATATACGGTGTTTTCCATTTAAAAAATTTAATTTAAAATATAAGTGTAAAACATCACAAAATTAGGAGGTGTATCAAATGATTAAAAAGAATTACTTATTAGCACCTGGCCCAACTCCAGTACCGTCTGATATTCTTTTAGAAGGAGCAAAAGAAACTATACACCATAGAACACCACAGTTTGTTAGTATTCTTGAAGAAACTCTTGAAAATCTCAAATACCTTTTCCAGACCAAAAATAGAGTTTTTACCCTTCTTTCTTCAGGAACCGGTGCTCTAGAAGCTGCTGTTTCAAACCTTTTAAATCCCGGCGATAAAGCAATAATTGTTGAAGCTGGTAAATTTGGTGAACGTTGGAGAGAAATTGCTGAAGCTTTCAATATTAATGTTGTTTCTCTAAAACTAGAATGGGGAGAAGCTGTTACTCCCGAACAAATTAAAGATGCAATTGAAAAACACCCTGATGCTAAAGCTGTTTTCACCACTTATAGTGAAACTTCTACAGGTACAGTAATTGATCTCGAAGGAATCGCAAAAGTTACTCGTGATACTAATGTAGTACTAGTAACAGATGCCGTAAGTGCGTTGCTTGCTGAACCATTAAAAATGGATGAATGGGGAATAGATGTTGTTGTCAGCGGTTCACAAAAAGGTGTAATGCTTCCTCCAGGACTTGCTTTTATAGCTCTTAATGAAAAAGCTTGGAAACTAGTCGAAAATTCAAACAATTCAAGATATTATTTCAATTTAAAAGCATATAACAAAAAATATCCTGACAATCCTTGGACTCCAGGTGTAAACCTCATTTACATGTTAAGAAAAGCTATAAACATGATCAAGGAAGAAGGAATTGAAAATGTTTGGAAAAGACATAAAATTTTAGCTGATGCCACAAGAGCTGCTGTTCAAGCTATGGGACTAGAATTATTCTCCAAGCGCCCAGGTAATGTTGCCACTGCTGTAAAAGTTCCTGAAGGAGTCGATGGAAATAAATTAACAAAAATTATGAGAGATAAATATGGCGTTACAATTGCAGGTGGACAAGAACATTTGAAAGGAAAAATTTTCAGGATTTCTACCTTAGGATACTTAAGTATGTTTGATACTATAGTAGGGATTTCTGCTTTAGAATTCACACTGAATGAACTTGGCTATAAGGTTGAATTTGGAACAGGCGTAAAAGCTGCTCAAGAAGTGCTTTTCAAGGAGGTAAATCAATAATGAGAATTCACGTAAATGATCCTCTTGATAAACTTGCAATGGAAAAATTAAAAGCTTCAGGTTATACTGTAACTGAAGAACATCTTGAAAAAGAGGAATTAATTAAAGAAATACCTAATATTGATGTCTTAGTTGTCAGGAGTGCTACTAAAGTTACAGCAGATATTATTGAAGCTGGAAAAAATTTAAAAATAATCGCTAGAGCTGGAACTGGACTAGATAATGTTGACGTTGAAAAAGCAAAGGAAAAAGGTATTAAAGTAATAAATACTCCTGGAGCCAATGGTATTTCTGTAGCTGAACTCACAATTGGATTAATGATCTCATGTGCTAGACATATTGCTAAAGGAACTATGGACTTAAAAGAGGGAAAATGGACTAAAAAACAGTTAAAAGGACATGAACTTTATAAAAGAACTGTGGGTATTATTGGGTTTGGAAATATTGGAAGAGAAGTTGCTAAAAGGCTATTAGCTTTTGAAATGAATGTTCTTGCATATGATCCATTTATAAAGGAAACAGATCTTGATGTGAAAATTGTTGATCTTGAAACAATTTTCAAAGAATCAGATATAATTACTGTTCATGTTCCACTTACTAATGAAACAAAACATTTAATTAATCAAAAAGCAATTGAAATGATGAAAGATGGAATAATTATAATTAATGCAGCAAGAGGCGGTGTAGTAGATGAAAAAGCTTTATATGATGCCCTTGTTTCTGGGAAAGTTTATGCAGCAGGATTGGATGTTTTTGAAGTCGAACCACCAACTGATGAATTAAGGAAAAAATTACTTGAATTACCTAATGTTGTTGCTACACCACACATTGGAGCCTCAACAGTCGAAGCACAATTAAGAGTGGGACAAATTATTGTTGAAAAAATTCTTGAAGAAATTAAGAATTTAAAATAATCAAACAAATAAATCAAAAAGCCCTCCTTCAAGGAGGGCTTATTTTTTTGGTGGAGCCGATGGGATTTGAACCCACGGCCTCTACCGTGCGAAGGTAGCGCTCTCCCAACTGAGCTACGGCCCCATTACAACTAATAATTTAGCATAATCTTTTCTTTTGTCAACTGAGCTTTTTAATCTTTCCCATATTTTCATTTTTGGTAAATATTCTCTAAAATCATTATTTTTTTTCTGTTTTTTCTGTTTTTCATATGTTTTTTATATTTTTAATTCAAACTATAATACAAACAAAAGCTGAAGGAGGTGTTTTAATGAATAAGGCATTAGAACTTGCTAACAAATATAGAGATGAAATTGTTAATTTTATGAGCCGACTTATAAAAGCTAAAAGTTACTCTGGTGAAGAAAGAGAAGTTGTTCAAGTTATCAAAGCTGAAATGGAAAAAGTAGGTTTTGATGAGGTCAAAATTGACGGTTTAGGTAATATTATTGGAAGAATAGGGAATGGAAAATACAAGATAGCAATGGATGCTCATATTGATACTGTAGATGTAGGAAATGAAAAACTTTGGGAAAAAGATCCTTTTAGTGGTGATTATGATGATAAATGGGTTTATGGTCGTGGAGCATCTGATCAAAAAGCCGGAATGTGTTCAATGGTATATGGAGCAAAAATTTTAAAAGAACTAGGTTTATTGGATGACTTTACTCTATATATTACTGGAACAGTTATGGAAGAAGATTGTGATGGACTTTGTTGGAGATATATTATTGAAAAAGAACACTTAAGACCTGATTTTGTAGTAATTACAGAACCTACATCATTAAATATTTATAGAGGCCATAGAGGCAGAATTGAGTTTAGAATTAGAACCACAGGTTTATCAGCCCATGCTAGTGCTCCAGAAAGAGGTGTTAATGCAATTTACAAAATGGCAAAAATAATAAATGAAATTGAAAAGCTAAACGAACGCTTAAAAAGCGATTCTTTCCTTGGAAAAGGCACAATTGTAGTTTCCCAGATTTTCTTTAAATCTCCTTCTCATAATGCTGTACCTGATGAATGTGAAATTCAAATTGATAGAAGAATAACTGAAGGTGAAACCAAAGAAACTGTTTTTGAAGAAATTAGAGATGTATTTAAAAGGGCAGGAGTGGAAGACGCTGAAATCATTGAACTTGAATATAAAAAGCCTTCATATACAGGAGAGATTTTCCCAACAGAAAAATACTTCCCAGTTTGGTCTTTCCCAGAAGATAGTTTTATAGTACAAGCTGCAAAAAAGAATTATATTGATGTTTTTGGCAAGGAACCTATCATAGATAAATGGACATTTTCTACTAATGGCACCGTAACAGCAGGAGTCTATGGAATACCAACTGTTGGTTTCGGACCAGGGGAAGAAAAATATGCTCACGCACCTAATGAAAAAGTAGCAATTGAACATCTTATTAAAGCTGCTGCGTTTTATGCAACTTTTCCAAAAACAATAGTTGATCTTTTAAAAACAAGATTTCCGGTAATTAGTCAAGTAAGAGATAGAGAGAAAAACAAAAATATTTAGTCATATAATATGGCTTTTGAGGATTAAATATTCATATTCACAT
>JASKLO010000009.1 GCA_030153605.1 Thermosipho sp. (in: thermotogales) | reverse complement strand
TGGAACTTTTGCTCCAACAACTAATCCGGCAATTTTACCATTTGCAAGATAAACAGCAGATTTTCCAAGAAAATTTCCACTGTGGATATCTGGAACAACCAAAATATCTGCTTTACCAGCCACATTGCTTTCTACATTTTTTATTTTGGCTGCCATCAAATTTAAGGCATTATCCAAACCAAGAGGACCATCTATATTGCATCCTTTGATTTGTTTTCTGTCGGCCATTTTTGAAATTATTGCAGCTTCCATCGTTTCTGGCATGTCAGGATTAACTACTTCTACAGCTGCAATTAAAGCAACGTTTGGCCTTTCATATCCAAGATCGTGTGCTAAATTAACAGCATTTTGTATAATTCCAATTTTTTGATTTAAATCTGGTTTTATAATCATACCACCATCTGTTACAAAAATTAATCTATCAAGTCCAGGAGTTTCCAATATTGCTACATGAGAAAGAAGATTTCCTGTTCTAAGGCCCCATTCTTTATTTAAAACAGCTTTTAAAAGAGTCGCTGTTTTTACTAAACCTTTCATCAGAATATTTGCTTTTCCTTCACTAATTAATTTAACAGCAATTTCAGAGGATTTAACTTCATTTTCAGAATCTACAATAGGTAAGTCTATTTGCAAAGATTTTAAATGCTCTTGTATTACCTCTTTATTACCAACAAGAATAGCATTAATCCCCAAATTAAGGGCATTTTTAATAGCTTTTAATGATTCTAAGTCCTCTGCTCCAGCCAAAGCAATAGTTGCATTTTTACCTTTTGCTATTTCAATGATCTGCTGAAAAGATTTTAGCATTCCTTCACCTCCCAATATTTTTTGCTACTTTACTTAAGAATGCCATTGACAATATTGTATCAAAAATTACTTGATAATCAGAATGGACAACTTTAATTTTCCTACCATCTATTCTTTCTGTTAGGGGTAGCATTTCAACTAAATCAGCTCTACTTGTATCAGAAAATTCAACTATTAGTTCAATTGGAGGTTCAAATTTTAATGTTGTAAAATAATCTTTGGGTTTGGAAATCATTTCTTGGGCTTTTGATTTGATTTCTTCAAGTAATGTTTTCATGGGTTTTAATTTTGCAGAATATTTTCCCAAAGATATTTTTGTTTCAATATAAGAAAGATTCTTAAAATAACTCAATTCATTTTTCAATTTATCATCTCCAATTACCATACTTAAAGGAACATTAAACATTCCTGCAAAAGCTGCATTTATTATTGCTTCATTTACTAATTGGCCATTTATCCAAATATTATGTATGGATGAAGCGGAATATGTGTGGTCCATTGTGGAATATTTTGTGCCAATTGAAGAGTGGTATCCAAAAAATATAACTCTGTCAAAAGTTTCATCAATACCACTCATCATGTAGTTTTTTCTAAGCCCACCACTTATTATTTCCACATTTGGGAATTCCATGGTTATGTCCCACAAAATATTATCACCAGTAGCATGAGAATCTGAAATTAACACATAATTATTTCCCAGTCCTTTTAAAAGAGCTTTTAGTTGTTCCATCAAATAATGTTGTTTAAAATTACTTCCCTTTGAAACGTCTGACCATTGAACAATTCCTCCTAAACCTTCAAAATCAACAGAAATATAAATTTTCATAATTTCCCCCCTCCCAATTTTTTTTTGTTACAATTTTATTTTAACCCAAAACCTTATTTTTTCTAAGTTTTAAATTTTTCGAAAAATGATGAAATTTTTGAAATACTTTTATTTACTAGGTTTTCTTTTTTTTTTGAAGAACAGATTGAGTAATTAAGAGGTTTTGTTTCAAATTATTGGGAAGTTATTTAGAAGTTTGATACATTTGTTTCTTGATTTTTTACATTTAAATATGAGATAATTTTTCTTGCTCCCTCCAAAAAAAAATTCCTTTATGAGGTGTACTGTATATGAAAAAAGAAATACTCAACGCCTTAAAAGAACGAATCAGCAGACAAAATTGGGAAAGTTGGTTTCTTGATTTTGATGTTAAAAAAATTGAAAATAACCATGTTATTTTTGAGGTTGGAAATATATTTATTAAAGACAGGCTTGAACAGAAGTTTGGTAAAACTATTTCCAGAGTTTTACGTGATATTTTCGGTAAAGATTATACTTTTGAAATAGCTTACCGTGAAATAAAGAGTCAAGATAATTCTGTTAAACAAGAAGGGCCGTTAGTTAAGAAAAGACCTCTTTTGATTACTCCTTTAAATCCAAGATATACTTTCGAAAATTTAATAGTTGGAGAATTTAATAGGTTTGCTTATAACGTTTTTTTAGAGGCAAGTAAAAATCCTGGATATTATAATCCTATCTTTTTGTATAGTGGAGTTGGGCTTGGTAAAACTCATTTGGCTCAAGCTTTGGGGAATTATCTTTTGGAAAACGATCCGGATATGAAAGTAGCTTATTTAACAAGTGAAGAATTTATGAATGAAATGATTGTTTCTATTAAAAAAGGTACTACAGAGGAATTTAGAGAAAAATATAGAAAAAAAGCTGATATTTTGATTATTGATGATATTCAGTTTTTAATCGGAAAAAAGGCAGCTCAAATAGAATTGTTCCATACTTTTAATGCTATTCACGAAGCAGGAAAACAGATTATAATTTGTTCAGATAGAACACCTAATGAGTTAAAAGATTTTCATTCAAGAATGGTTTCAAGGTTTCAAATGGGACTGATAGTCAAAATTGATAAGCCATCAAAATACGATTTATTTAAAATTGGAAAGAAAATTTTGGAATTGAAAGAAGTTAATTTGGACGATGAAATAATAGAATACTTAATACAAATTTATGATACACCACGAGTTTTACATGGAGCTTTACTAAAACTTATAGCTTATAAAAATCTTTTTGGAGAAATGAACTTATCAATAGCGCAATCGTTAATACCTAACCACAGAACAGACTCAAAAAGCTTAACAGAAAATTTGATTATGATATTATCTGAAATTTTTGAATGCACTCCAGAAGAAATGTTATCTTCAAAAAGAACAAAAAATGTATCTTTTGCTAGGAAAATAGGAATGTATTATTTAAGCAAGTATGTTGGACTATCAACCAGAGAAATTGGGAAAATTTTTAATAAGACACACTCTACAGTTGTTCAAAGTTTAAAACAGATAGAAAGAACAATAAATGAGGGAAATTTAGCAATAAAGAATTACTTGAAAGAATTGGATAAAAAGACAAAAAAGTTTGCAGAAGGAAAGAGTGTGTGATATAATGAAATTGCTAAAGATTATCACAAACATAGGAGGTGTCTAAGGTGAAAGTTAGAGTTGATGAAGCATCCTGTATTGGATGCGGAGTATGTGAAAATCTTTGTCCAGATGTTTTTAAAATGGGAGATGACATGAAGGCTAAAGTACAACAACCAGAAACTGATCTCGATTGTGCAAGAGATGCGGCTGACAGTTGTCCAACAGGAGCAATTGTAGTAGAAGAATAATTTTTTAAATATTTCAATTAAAAAGGTCGGCAAAAGCCGACCTTGTTTTTTTAAAGAATCTTTTCTGAAATTGCTTTTGCTTGTAAGAATAAACCAAGATAATCTCTTCCACCCGCTTTACTATCTGTTCCAGACATATTAAATCCTCCGAATGGATGAACTCCTACTAAAGCCCCTGTACATTTTCTGTTGAAATAAAGGTTTCCAACATGAAATTCATTTTTAGCTCTTTCAATTCTTTCGCGAGATTTAGAGTATAAAGAACCAGTTAATCCGTATTCTGTTGAGTTGGCAAATTTTAAAGCTTCATCGAAATCCTTGGCTTTGATTATCGCCAAAACTGGACCAAAAATTTCTTCTTGGGCAATTCTTGCGTTCCAAGGAACATCTTTGAAAATGGTTGGTTCAATAAAGAATCCTCCTAAATTTTCTAAAGTTTTTCCTCCATATATTAAAGTGCCTTCTCTTTTACCTATTTCAATATATCCTTTAATTTTTTCAAATGCTCCTCTGTTAATTACTGGTCCAAGCCAGTTTTCTTTAAATCTTACATCCCCAATTTTTATTTTTGAGGTTTTTTCAATTACTTTTTCAACTACTTCATCATAAACTTTTTCAACGATTATAGCCCTACTACCTGCACTACATTTTTGGCCTTGAAATCCAAAAGCACTAACTACAATTCCTTCTGCAGCTGCTTCTAGATCTGCGGTTTCATCTACTACAACTGCATCTTTACCTCCCATTTCTAAAATTGTTCTTTTTATCCATATTTGACCAGGTTGATGTTTTGAAGCCAATTCGTGGATTCTTAACCCAACTTCTTTTGAGCCTGTAAAACTAATAAATCTGATTTTCGGGTGTTTAACAAGATATTCTCCAGCAAGAGCACCACTTCCAGGTAAGAAATTGACAACACCTTCTGGAAGGCCTGCTTCCTCAAGTGCTTTAACAAATTTAGCTGCTATTACAGTACTATCACTTGCGGGTTTTAAAACAACTGTATTACCAGTCACAATAGCAGAGCTGGTCATTCCAACTAAAATAGCAAGGGGGAAATTCCAAGGAGGAATAATAGCTCCGACACCTAATGGAATATATCTTAATTCATTTTTCTCAGTTGGAATTCTGACAAGAGGTTGTTCAGAAGCATATCTTAGCATTTCCCTTGCATAAAATTCTAGAAAATCAACAGCTTCAGCAAAATCTGCATCAGCCTCAATCCAATTTTTACCAACTTCTAAGACCATTGTAGCAACGAATTCATATCTCTTTTGTCTTAATATTTCAGCTGTTTTTAATAAATATTCAGCTCTTTTCCAGGCAGGTACTTTACTCCATTCTTCAAATGTTTTTAATGCTTCTTGTACAGCTTTTTCTGCTAATTCTTCATCGGCAGCATTAGTAATTCCAACAATTTCAGAAATTTTACTTGGATTAATTGATTTGATTTTTCTTTCAGATTTGTATTTTCTCCCACCAATAATAATGTCGTATTCTTTTCCAAATTCAGATTCAACTTTTGCTAAAGCATCTTTCATTTTTTTCTCAATTTCCGGGTTAGAAAAATCAGAGATTGGTAGATTTTTGAAAGGTTTTAAGATTAAGTAATCTGTAACTTCCATGAACTTTTTCCCTCCTTTTTTTTAGTTGACATCGAAATTATACAAAAAATTTTAAATAAAAAAAAACAAAGAAATAATGAGAATTAGGATAAGAATTTAGTAAATATCTTCTTTTTTATGCTATAATTAAAGATAGCAAATATTAAAGATTATGTTAAAATTTAAATAAATCATATCAGTTGACGGAGGTGCTGAGTTAATGAAGCGATTTTTATTAGTCGTGTTTCTTTTTTTGCTTTCTCTAAGTTTATTTTCCCTAGATATTGAAACTTCAAAGACACTTTTTTTGCAATACATTGAAAATTATGAAAATCCTCTCAATGATGATTTTTTGTCAGCAATTAAGTCATTAATTGATAAAGAATTACCTTTATATCGTTTTTATAAAATATGGTTAGTTGGAAGTGTTGAGAAAACTGAAGTCACTAAAAAAGTTGGAGATTATTTAAATGTAATTTATGAGAAATATCAGGGGAGTAATGATGAAGAAAAATTAGCAAGAGCAGCTTTTATGGCTTATTTGGAAGCTAAACTTGAAAGAAAAAATTTCGAATCAAGTTTTATTAAAGCATCACCAAATTTTAACCAGTTTTTTAATAGTTACCAGAACAAAGTTGTTTTAATTGCAAGAAATTATTTTACAGATTTACTTGCTAAACATTTAGGTGCAGATATTGACCTTCCAGTCGACATAGATGCTCCTTATTATGATTTCGATTTTAATTATACTCCAAGATACAAAGTAAGCGGCTATGAGTTTGAAATGCAGTATCTAGCAAACGATCCAGAATTTGTAAAAACCTTCAATCAATATCTTAAAACTTTATCAGAAAACCCTAGTACCATTGAAAAACAAATTTTAAGATATGGCGGCCTATTACAAAGAAGCATTATTAAAGTAATTGCAGGGTTAAAAAATATTTATTCCGAAATTTTTGCAAAAATTGCGCCAAGGGATTTTAATCTTTGGAGTTTAAGATGGATTTTCTATATAGTTTTAATTGTTTTATCTTTAATTATTTTCAAGCAAAAAAAATGGAATTTTGTAATAATTTTAATTTCTTTAGTTGAAATTTTATATTTATTTTTAGGATTTGACTATTTATCTAGTTCTTCTTCAACAATATATGGACTAGTTTCTTTATTTGGATTTATTTCTGCTGGACTTATTTTTCTAAAGCAAAGGAATATTATTGCTTTATTAATGAGCTTTATTGTTCTACTTTCTTTCTTTATCCCAACATATTATTCACCCGATTTAGTGATGAAAAATAATTTAGATTTTGAAGATTCGATTTATTTTAGCGAGTTAACAAATGATGTTTTGAAAGATAATTACTCGAAATTTTCTAATGTGGTTAAAGGTTTACTTACCCAATCAAATTCTAGTATAATTGAAACGGAAGATATTGTTAGGAGATTAAAAACAAATGCTTTGAATTTTGAAAAGAAGATTCAAGATTCTAAGTACTTAAATGTTGATAACTTTGACAAAAGAATAGAGGATTTTAAAAATGTGGCTTTAGAATTTGAAAATTACCAGATTGAAGAAAATATTAGAAAAAGAAAATATTTTTCATATGAAAAGGAAATTTTAAACTTTGCTCAGAAAATTGCTAAAATTTCATCAGAAAAATTTGAAAACTTATTTTTGACAGAAATAACCAAAAAGTTAAATTATGAAGAGGTTAAGCCTACATTAAATAAAATAAAAATTAAATTAGAAAATATTAAAGATTTGGAAAATGTGCCTGTTAAGTTTTATAGAACTAAGTATGGTCTTTTAACATTTGTTCTTGTTTCAATTGCTTTGTTTTTAACAGCGGTAAAATTCAAATATGATTTTATATGGTACATTGCAGCTTTAATTTCATCAATTTTTATGCTTATTAACCCTGTAGAATTTATAGTTCAATTTGGTGTTCCAACAATTCATATAACTTATAAATTTGTTATACCTTTAATTTTAATTCCAGGAATTGTAATGATAATAAAAAAATTAATCCCCTATAAGGGATAATTGATAAAACTTTTCAAAAGGAGGGAAGTTTATGAAGAAGGTATTTGTTGTTTTATTGGCTATGTTGTTTGTTGTTTCAGCTTTTTCTTTTAAAGCTATTATGGTTACTGATACTGGTGGTTTAGGAGACAAATCATTTAATGATGGAACTTGGGCAGGTATCGTAAGAGCAGCAAAAGAGCTTGGTGTAGAATCAAAAGTTATTCAATCATATGAACAAGCAGATTATATTTCTAACCTTTCAAAAGCAGCAGAAGAAGTTCAAAAAGAACCAGATGGTGGAATTGTTTATGCTGTTGGATTTATGATGACTGATGCATTGTTCCAAGTTGCTCAACAATATCCAGATGTATATTTTGCTGGAATTGATATTGCTCCTCCAACCGAAAATGTTCCACCAAATGTTGTAACATTCTTATTTAAAGAACAAGAATCTGCATTCTTAGTTGGATATGTTGCAGCTGCTACAACACGTGTAGGAAAAGTTGGATTTATTGGTGGAATTCCAATTCCTCCAGTTGAAAGATTCAGATATGGTTTTGAAACAGGAGTAAAAGTATATAACGATTTACATGGTACCAATGTAACAATTATTAAAGGATATACAAATCACTTTAGTGATCCTAAAAAAGGTAAAGATCTTGCACTTTCACAATTTGCTGAAGGTGTAGATATTATTTTCCATGCAAGTGGCGCATGTGGTAATGGAGTCATTGAAGCAGCTAAAGAAAAAATGGTTTCACTAGTTGGAAGTGAAGATTTGTCTAAGATAATTGAATACGCTTTTGAAAATGGTGGAATTTTTGCCATGGGTGTTGACGTAGATCAAGATTACATGGCTCCTGGTGTTGTTCTTGCAAGTGCTATGAAAGGTGTAGATACAGCTTCCTACATGGGAGTTATGTGGGCATATAACGGAGAATGGGAACCAGGTGTACACGTTCTTGGATTAGCTGAAGATGGTGTTAGAATGAGTCCAATGAAATATACAAAAGGTTTAGTATCAAACAGAACATTAGCAGAATTAGAATACTTGGTAACTTTGATTAAAGAAGGAACACTTGTAATTCCCGATACAGAAGAAAGCTTAAATTCATTTAGAACTCCAAAAATTGAGTTCCCATTTTAAAATTAAATGATTTGGGGGCTTAGGCCCCCAATTTTGTCATTTTACTAAGGTTTTAACTTTAGTAAAGTGACAAAATTTCGAAGGGAGGAGTTATATTGTGTATGCCGTAGAGATGGTGAATATTGTTAAAAAATTCCCTGGTGTTCTAGCTAATGACCATGTTACAATTCGGGTGAAAAAAGGAGAAATACATGCTATTGTTGGTGAAAACGGAGCTGGCAAATCAACCTTAATGAATCAACTTTACGGTCTATATCATCCTGATGAAGGTGAAATTTTTATAAATGGTGAGAAAGTAACAATACGTGGACCTAAAGATGCAATAAAAAATGGTATAGGAATGGTTCATCAGCATTTTATGCTTGTTGATACTTTAACTGTTGCGGAAAATGTAGTTTTAGGCTCAGAACCTGTAAAAGGTCTGAATTTTGATATGAAAAAAGCAAGGCAAGATGTAAAAGACCTTTCCGAAAAATACGGATTATTTGTTGATGTAGATGCAAAAATTGAAGATATTCCTGTTGGAATGCAGCAAAGGGTTGAAATTATAAAAACACTTTACAGAGGTGCTAATATAATAATTTTGGATGAACCTACGGCAGTTTTAACTCCTCAAGAAGTTGAAGAGTTATTTGAAATAATGAGAAAACTTAAAGATAGCGGAAAAACTATATTATTTATTTCACATAAACTTCATGAAGTTATGGAAATTAGTGATCGAATTACAGTGATGAGATTAGGAAAGGTTACTGGAGAACTTGAGACTTCAAAAACAAATCCTAAAGAGATTGCAAGACACATGGTTGGAAGAGAAGTTGTTTTAAGAGTTACAAAGGAACCACATGAACCAAAAGAAGTTGTTTTTGAGATCAAAGATTTGGTAGTAAAAGATAATAGAGGTTTAACAGCTGTAAATGGGATATCTTTTAATGTTAGAAAAGGAGAAATAGTAGGTATTGCTGGAGTTGCAGGAAATGGTCAAACAGAGTTAGTTGAAGCTATTACAGGATTGAGAAAAATAGAAAGTGGAAATATTTATTTTGAAGGAAAAGATGTTACTGGTTTTAATCCTAAACAGCTAAGAGAACTTGGTATGGCACATATCCCCGAAGATAGATTAAAACATGGTTTAATTAAAGAATTTGAGGCTTATTATAATGTTATTTTAGGTCAACATTATAAATATCCTTTCTCAAATGGAACTTTTTTGTATCATGATAATATATTTAATTACACTAAGGATTTAATGGAAGAATTTGATGTTAGGCCTCGAAAGATAGATCATCTAGGAGGTAATTTTTCTGGTGGAAACCAACAAAAATTAGTTGTTGGAAGAGAAATAAAAACAAATCCAAAATTTTTAGTTGTTGCTCAGCCTACACGTGGTTTAGATGTAGGTGCAATTGAATTTATCCATAAACAAATTTTAAAAATGAGAAGTCTTGATGCAGGTATATTATTAATATCAATGGAACTAGAAGAAATTTTCTCTTTAAGCGATAGAATACTTGTCATGTACGAAGGAGAAATAATGGGAGAAGTTAAACCAGAAGAAACTACTATTGAAGAAGTCGGGTTAATGATGACAGGACACAGATTTGAAGAAGTACGGAGGGGATGAGAATGAATAAAAAATTTATGGCAATACTTGTTCCGGTTGTTTCTGTTTTGATTGCTCTTGCTATTTCAACGATAATTATTATTTTAATTGGTAAAAATCCAATAGATGCATATGGAGCTTTAATAAAGGGTTCTTTTGGTTCCAAACAAGCTATAGCTGATACAGTTATAAAAACTACACCATTGATTCTTACTGGTTTAGCTGTAGGTTTTGGTTTTAGAGCAGGTGTTTTTAATATTGGTGCAGAGGGTCAAATGGTAATGGGAGCATTGATTGCTGCAACTTTTGCCAGTAACTTTGGTTTTCTTCCTCCTTTAATTGCAATTCCTTTGACAATTTTAATTGCTATGTCTGTAGGTGCTGGCTATGCGGCAATTGCTGGATTTTTAAAAGCAAAAACAGGTGCTCATGAAGTTGTCACAACTATTATGTTAAACTGGATAGCAACTTATTTTGCTTCTTACATGGTTACAGGTCCACTGAAAGTTGGTTCAGGTACTCCTAAAAGTCCAGAAATAGCTGATTCGGCACAATTGCCTATATTAATGAAAGTGGGAGCAATAGAGATGAGCGCTGGGATAATAATTGCAATAATTGCTGCAATTTTTATGTATATTTTATTAAATAAAACCACCACAGGTTATGAAATAAAAGCAGTGGGCTTCAATCCTTATGCTGCTGAATATGGAGGCATTTCAGTAAGTAAAAACATTGTTTTAGCTATGGCAATTAGTGGAGCCTTAGCAGGATTAGCAGGTGCAACCGAATTAATGGGAGTTCATCATAGATTTTTAGGAGAACTTTCTGGTGGTAAAGGTTTTGATGGAATTAGTATTGCGTTGATTGGGCAAAATAATCCAATAGGTATAATATTTGCAGCCTTTTTAATTGGCGCTTTAAGAACTGGTAGCAATGAAATGCAGTTTATAGGAGTTCCAAAGCATATGGTCATGATCATTCAAGGTATAGTTATATTCCTTGTAGCAGCGGATAGAATTGTACGAACCATTATGATCAGAAAGAGGGTGGAAAAATGAGAATCTTAGAAGCAATTTTCTTAGTTTTTATAAATCCTCTATTTTATAAAATTACTTTAACAGCTGCTACTCCACTTATTTTTGCTTCATTAGGAGGAGTTTATAGTGAAATAACTGGTGTTGTAAATATTGCTTTGGAAGGAATAATGCTTTTAGGTGCATTTACTTCTGTTTTGTTTACTTGGTTAACAGGAAATGTATGGATTGGTGTTTTTATGGCTGTAATTTCTGGTCTTGCCTTAGCATGGCTACACGCATGGGGTAGTATAAAATGGGCAGGAAATCAGGTTGTTTTAGGTACTGCTTTAATCTTAATTGCACAGGGAGTAACGGGTTTTTTAATGGAACCTATATTTGGTAAGCCAGGGCAAACAGATTTTGTTGGAAAGGTTGAAGAATTACGCATTCCCGGGCTTGCAGATATTCCATTTATTGGAAAGGTGTTTGGTGAATTAAGTCCTTTTGTATATATGGCTTTTGCTGCTGTGGCATTTTCATGGTGGTTAATTTATAAAACTAGATTAGGTTTAAGAATGAGATCTGTTGGTGAAAATCCAGAAGCTGCTGATACTTTGGGGATTAATGTTTATGGAATTAGATATTTTGGAGTTTTAATGAGTGGAGTTTGGGCAGGACTTGCAGGAGCATATTTAAGTGTTGGTGAAGTTGGACACTTTAGGGAATTAATGTCTGGTGGTAGAGGTTTTATTGCTCTTGCAGCCATGATTTTAGGAAATTATAACCCAGTAGGAGCTATGTTAGCAAGTTTACTTTTCGGTGCATCAAGTGCTTTTGCAAATCAAATGCAAAGCAGCTCTTTGATCCATGTATCTGCTACTGTTAAACCTTTGTTTGATATGATTCCATTTGTGTTAACTATTATTGTTGTTGCGGGTTTTGTTGGAAAATCTCATGTGCCAAAAGCTGATGGAGTTCCATATGAGAAAGAAGCTTAATTAGTAATTAATCAATAACTTTGAAAAAGATGAAAGAATTTCAATGAGTAAAAAGGATTTAATTTTTAAAAATCTAATAAATATCTGAAAAATCTAATGTTTAAATACGGCTCAATAAATTTGAGCCGTTTTTTTTTTGGTAAACTTATTTAGTTAATTCTATGCAAAGTGTTGATGTAGTAAAAAAATTAATGGAAAAGCTGTGAATTTAATAGATATGGTATTTCCAAATATTTTGTTTGAATTTGTGAAAAGAAGTTATATATATCACGGAATAATAAAGAAAATTGATCCATCTAAGGTTGAAAGATTATAAGGTGTGTGCTATAATTACTCGAAAAGATGTTCCTTAAAGATAAGAGAATTATTTTAGTTGATAGACCAATTATTACTTAAGATAAAGTTAGGAATTTTTGTAAACCAGTTGCAGTAGTTATTGACGATACTTTGGAAATGGTTAAGAGATAAGCAAAGCCTACTGAAGTTGGATATTAAGAACAACCCTAGTATAAGGTCCAAGTGTGACGATGAAAAGCAAAGTTTTAATTCATCCTTATATTGCATGTTATTAAAGTTTGCCTATTTAAAATATTGAACCTTAGACAAACGTTTTTCACTAACTGCTAGAAGTTGGTAGTTAGAGGAACTATACAGTGAATGGTACAAGCGTTGTTTGAAGACTTGAAATAAGATGTTAATTGTTATCCTATGACAATTTCCTATACAGATTATAAAATCCCTACAATTGATGAATTTCCTGAAGAGATCAAATTGATTTTTACAACTTTCTAAGTATTATTACCATTTGGTGCAAAAGGTATTGATGAGCATCAAAAATTTTTTATAGCACTTGATTTAGCTAAATAATTTATGATGCGACGTAAATTTATATCAGTAATTTTCCAATTATTCAAAAACATATCTTATTTAGGAAGGGGGATTAACGTGGCAGAGAGTGAATATATTAATGTATTACCTCAGGAAGATCGAAGTGCTGGAATGGGTATAGGAGGCTTGATCTTACTTGGTCTTCAACATACTTTTACAATGTTTGGAGCAACAGTTTTAGTACCATATTTAACTGGTATACCGGTAAATGTTGCACTTTTTACGGCTGGTATAGGTACTTTATTATTCCATTGGATTACAAAGTGGAAAGTTCCAGTTTTTTTGGGTTCAAGTTTTGCATATATTGCTCCTATTATAGCAGTTACCATGTATTATATGAATCAAGCTGGACTTAACTATAATTCAATTAATGATGCCGTAGCTGCTGGCGTTGATTTGCGTCCTTATTTAGCTTATGCAACTGGTGGTATTATACTAGCAGGATTAGTGAAATTTGGTTTAGGTTTTCTTATTAAACTAATTGGAATTAGAAGATTTGAAAAATTATTCCCTCCAGTAATTTCCGGTACTATGATTATACTTATTGGACTTATTTTAAGCCCTGTTGCTATTCAAATGGCTAGTAACAACTGGTGGATTGCTTTAGCTTCTTTGATTACGGCAGTGATTGCCAGGTTATATTTTACAGGTTTTAGTAGATTGGTTCCAGTAATTTGGGGTATAATTGTAGGTTATATTGTTGCAGCTTTGACTGGAAATGTAAATTTTGTAGAAGTTGGGAAAGCAAGTTGGGTAGGTATACCAGAATTTTATTTACCGAAATTTTCATTATATGCAATAGCAACTATAGTTCCTGTAGCAATTGCTCCATCTGTTGAACATTTTGGAGATATTTTTGCAATTTCAGCTGTAGTTGGTAAAAGGTTCTTTGAAGATCCAGGAATGCACAGAACACTTATGGGTGATGGATTAGCCACATCAGTTGCAGGACTTTTGGGAGGACCAGCTAATACAACTTACAGTGAGAATACTGGAGTATTGGCTTTTACAAAGGCGTTTAATCCTTGGATAATGAGAATAACAGCATTTTTTGCTATTTTACTGGCTATGGTTCCAAAAGTAGGAGCTATTGTAAGATCAATTCCGGTCCCTGTAATGGGTGGTATTGAAATATTGTTATTTGGAATGATTGCAAGTATAGGAGTTAGAACATTAGTCGTAAATAAAGTTAAAGTTGATGGAAGAAATTTGGTAACAATGTCATTAATGCTAGTAACAGGACTTGGAGGAGCTGTTTTTAAAGCTGGTAATTTTTCTTTGCAAGGTTTAGGTCTTGCTGCAATAGTTGGTGTTGTTGTAAATGGTATATTTGTTTTAACTGGTGCTTCAGATGATTGAGATTTCAAGAAAAGCATTTGAAAAATAAAAATAAAAATTTGAAAGCCCCCATAGGGGGCTTTTTCAATTTGAAAAAATTTTTTATTTAAGCCAAGGAATTTTTAAATTATGTTTCTTTGCAGTTTGGATTGCGATTTCGTAACCAGCATCAGCATGTCTTACAACTCCTAGGCCAACATCGTTAGTCAGAACTCTTTCCAGTTTTTTATGTGCAAGCTCTGTGCCATCAGCAACAATAACCATTCCAGCATGTAAAGAATAACCTATTCCAACACCTCCGCCATGATGGAAAGAAACCCATGTGGCACCGCTTGCAACGTTTAACATAGCATTTAATATTGGCCAATCAGCTATAGCATCACTTCCATCTTTCATTGCTTCTGTTTCTCTATATGGACTAGCTACTGAACCGGTATCATGATGATCCCTTCCAATTACAATTGGAGCTTCTAATTCCCCTTTTTTGACCATATCGTTAATTGCAAGCCCAAATTCAGCTCGTTCTCCTTGACCTAACCAGCAAATTCTTGCTGGTAATCCTTGCCATTTAACTTTCTTTTGAGCAAGCTCAATCCATTTTTTTAAGTGTTCATCATACGGGAAAAGCTCTAATACTTTTTTATCGGTTTTATAAATATCTTCAGGATTACCAGAAAGTGCAACCCATCTAAATGGTCCTTTTCCTTCTGAGAATAGATCCCTAATATATTCCGGCACATAACCTGGTATGTTAAATGCATCTTTTACTCCATGATCATATGCAAGACGTCTAATATTGTTTCCATATTCGAAAACTTTTGCACCTTGCTTTTGCATTTCTAAAATAGCATTTATGTGTTTTACAACGCTTTCATAAACTAATTTCATATATTTTTCAGGATTTTCTTTTCTCAGTTTAACTGCTTCGTCAAATGTCATACCACCAGGTATATATCCATTAAGAGGATCATGAGCAGCAGTTTGATCAGTAACAATATCAGGAATGATATTCCTTTTAACAAGTTCTGGATGAATATCAGCAGCATTAGCAAGTAATCCAACAGACAATGGTTTTTCATTTCTTACAGCATCTTGAACAAGTTTTAATGCTTCATCTAGATTATCGGTCCAAGTATCAAGATAACCAGTTTTTAATCTTCTTTCAATCATTCTTTTATCAATTTCAACAGCTAATACAACTCCATCATTTAAAGTTACTGCTAGAGGTTGTGCTCCACCCATTTCACCTAATCCTGCTGTTAAAACCCATTTACCTTTTAAAGATCCATTAAAATATTTTTTTGCAACAGCAAAGAATGTTTCATATGTGCCTTGTAATATACCTTGAGTACCTATGTAAATCCAGCTTCCAGCTGTCATTTGACCATACATTATTAAACCTCTTTGTTCAAGCTCTCTAAAATATTCCCAATTAGCCCATTTGGGTACTAAATTAGAATTAGCTATTAAAACCCTAGGAGCCCATTCGCTTGTTTTAAAAACAGCAACAGGCTTACCACTTTGAACTAGTAAAGTTTCATCCATTTCAAGATTTTTTAATGTTTCGACAATTTTATCAAATGATTCCCAATTTCTAGCTGCTTTTCCTGTTCCACCATAAACAATTAAATTTGCAGGGTCTCTAGCAACTTCAGGATCAAGATTATTCATTAGCATTCTCATTGGTGCTTCGGTTTGCCAGGATTTACATGACAATTTTGTACCTCTAGGAGCCCTAATTATCCTATTCATTTTATCTCCTCCTTTATGAATTTGCAATTAAATAAGCATATACTTTGGTATCATTTATTAAGTTTTCAATTTTTACATATTCATTTGGTTGGTGCGCAGTTTCATCTATGGTAGCCCAGACAGCTGCAGGCAATCCTTCCTTCCTAATTAATGCCGCGCAAGTTCCGCCACCAATTCCACCGACTTTAGGTTCAATATTTCGCATTTCCTTTATTGCATTTTTAACCTTTAATACAATTTCAGAATTTTCACTTGTAGGTGGAGCAGCTTGTTCAAACTGAATTTTTTCAACCTTAATTTTTATAGAATGTTTTTTCGAAAAATCGTCAGCTAATAAAAGTATTTCATTAAATATTTCATCAATGTTATAGTCTGGTAAAACTCTACAATCAAAGTAAATAACATCAGTTCCAGGAATTGTATTTACATTTTCTACATTGTTTAGTTTTTTAGTTGGTTCAAAAGAGCTTTTTGGATAATCAAACAATTCGTTAGTGGCATTGTATTTTTTATGTAAATATTCATCAAGAAAAACAGAAAATTTCATACCATATCTATGAGCATTCAGTCCAATATCTGGTCGTGAAGCATGAGCTTGTTTTCCTTCAGTAATTATTTTTAACCACATTATAGATTTTTCAGCAATTTCAATAAAATCTCCTTTAGGATTACCAGAATCGGGGACAATAAAAAGATCATTTTTATCAAAAATTCCTTGTTTTATTAAATATTTAATACCATAATCTGAGCCAGTTTCCTCATCTGATACTAGGACAATACCTAAATTGTCTTTTGGCCTTATTCCTAAATCCATAATAGTTTTGACACCATAAATTGATGCAATTAAAGAAGCTCCATTATCTTCAGATCCTCTGCCATAGATTTTGCCATCTTCTTCTACAGGATTAAAAGGATCATATTTCCAAAGTGATAAATCTCCAGCAGGAACTTTATCCATATGAGTTATAATCCAGATAGTTCTTTTACCTTCAGAACCTTTGTATATGGCAACTATATTTGGTCTAAAACCATAAGGCACTGCATCGTCTGGAGCATCATATCTTTTTATTAAATCAAATTTCCACCCTTTAATTAAATTCATTAAAAATTCAGCAACTTCTTTTTCACCTGGACCACCAGCACGAGGATTTACAGAGTTTATAGAAATAAACTTTTTCATTGATTCAATGATTTCAGGTTTTAATTCTTCAACTTTTTTCTGAATTTTTTCTTTAATGGTCATTTCTAATACCCCCTTTTAATTTTTTGTAAGCTTCAAAAGCTAAACGGGCAGTAAGTCCCCAAATGATCCTATCATTGTATTTAAAAAACATAATTTCATATTTGCCTTTTCTCCATTTATAATTTTTTCCGTTTGGAATTAAATGATATGGGAAATTATCAGGTGGGATAATTTTAATTTCAGCTTCAAACTTATAAAGAGGTTTTTCAAAAATATCAATAGGAACTTTAAAGATAGATTCAACTTCATTTGTATTTAATAAAATATTATTGAACTCAATTTTAACAATAAAAGGATGGATTACAATATTAAAAGGTGTTACCAAATATTTTAACTTTCCTAAAATTACTTTAGGTTTTATTCCAATTTCTTCATATAATTCTCTAATACCTGCATCAAGTGGGGATTCATTATCTTCTATCTTTCCACCTGGGAATGAAACCTCTGAAGGTTGATTTTTAAGAAATTTTGAGCGAATTTCAAATAAAAAATATTTGTTTTCAACAATAGGAATTACAACAGAATATTCTGTATATGGTGTTAAAAATCCTATATCATTAAAATACATAGAAATCACCTAATTATTAATAGAAGAAGTGTTTTTATTATCTCTAAAAATGCTATACCATGAATCAGGATTAATATCATTTGTAGAAATTGCATACACATTTTTACCAATTATGTAAAGTATTCCGTTTTCATAAACAAGGAATTTTGAGTCTTTAAAATTGTTTGAGTATAAAATATTGAAATCTTTTCTGTCAATAAAATAAACCATTCCATCTGAAGTTAATAAATATATATTTTCTTTACCAAGAACAGCGTCAATGATTTCAGATTGTGAACTAAAAACATTTTTTCCGTTTTTGAATACAGATGAATTTTGAAAAATAAATTCATTACCGAAATCATCAAGAAGTACAAATGAATTTTCAGGTGGAATAACGGGATTTTCGGAGAAAAATGCTAAATTTTTAACTTTTCCAATAAATGTAGATTTTTCATTATCGATCCATAAAAATCCCATTGCATCAATTGAGTACACTTTTCCTGATAAAGATATAAAAGGTCCAGCAATTGGCCATCTTCCAACTTTATATTGATTAATAATCTTTCCATCTTTTAACTCATATAAGTAACCATCATCAGAAAGAGCATATATTTTTATTCCATCCCATGCAACTCCTAAAGTTATATCTGAATCTAAAGGAACTTTCCATAAAAGATTACCTTGGAAGTTGAAAGAATATATATTGTTATCCCAACAGGTTGCTATTAATGAATCATTAGTAATGGTAAGATGTCCTGTGATTATAAAAGGAAGTCTATATTGCCAAAGTAAATTTCCATTATTAAGAGCAAGTATATTTCCATTTGTCGAAGCTATAAAAAGGATGTTGTTATAAGCCGCAGGTTTTGATTTAACTTCAAGATTTAAATTGTAAGACCAAAGAATTTTTATTTCTCCATCAGGAATATAATCATTTTTTAAAACGGCGACACCTTTAATAATATAAGGATAAGTTGTAACTTTTAAATCTTTTGTGATTATATAATTACCAATGTATATATTTTCACCGTCAGAAATCAATTTATTTCCATTTACTTTTCGAGAAAAAAGAAGTTTTTTATTTTTATCATAGATTAAAACTTCATTTTTTGATAACAATACATGATTTCCAATGAATTCATAATCATCTACATTGGAAAATCTTTCAATATATTTTGGATACATTGGATCATTTAAATCAAAAACCGTAAGACCTTTGTTAGTGAAAATTGCTAAAATACCATTACTAATTTTTATTTTAACAATTGTTTCATCATTCGGATCAATCGTCCAAATTGTTTTTCCATTATTTATAGCTACAATTTTTCCTAATTGTATTCCTATTATATAATTCTTGTACATAATAACATTTGTAATATTGCTAGGGATAATTTTGTAAAACAAAAGTTTATTGTTTTTAAGTTTATATATTTTATCTCTTGATAAAAAATATCTTTCACCAATAAAAATAGGAAATTCAATATTAATTTCTTCTCCAGTGTTTAGATTTAAAATAGAATTGTTCTTAACTAAGTAAACAAAATTGTCGATAGTTATAATATTGTTATAAATACCAGAAACTACTTTTTCTAAATGTTTATAAACCCCATCATTAGTTAAAAAATAAACTTGTGAAAAAAGTAAAGCTGAAAAGATTAAAAGCAAAAAAATTAAAAAATATTTTTTCATAAACTTTTCACCTACTTAAGATTTTCAATTTCTAAAAGAAAAAATTTAAGGTATTGAGTTTCAAAAATGTTAAGAACTTGTGGATGATCATATGGTTGACCACCTTTGTACAAAACCCTAGCAAGTTTATTTAAATCACTTGCAGAAGAAAAAATAGTATTAATAAATTCACTTTCTGAAATTACTTGAGTACATGATGATGTTGCTAAAATTCCATTATTTTTTAAGATTTTCATTGCCCTAAGGTTTATTTCTTTATACCCTCTTAAGGCAGAAGTTTTGTTGGAAGCACTTTTTGCAAAAGAAGGAGGATCAATTGATATTACGTCAAAATACATAGAATTTTTATCAAAATTTTTTAATATGTCAAAAGCATTTCCAACAATTAGCTCATAATTATCAAAACCATTTTCTTTAAGAGTTAGTTTTGTGATTTCAATAGCTCTTTGAGAATAATCTACAAAAGTAACGTGCTTTGCTCCAAATTTTAACATGTGAAGCCCAAAATTTCCTGTATAGCAAAAGCAATCAAGACCAATTTTATCTTTATCAATATAATTTTTTAATGAAAGAGCATTAAATCTTTGATCTAGAAACGCTCCTGTCTTTTGTCCTTTTGTATCCGCAAAAAATTTAATTCCATTAATTTCAAAAGGAATTAGTTCAGGACCTTTTCCATAAACCCATTCAGTACGAATATTTAATCCTTCTTTTAGTCTTGAAGAACTATCAGATTTTTCATAAATTCCTAGTGGATTAAAAAAATCTTTTAAGATGTCAATTATTTGAGTTTTGAATTTTTCAATTCCTAAAGTATTAATTTCCATTATTAAAAATTTGTCAAATTTATCAACTATTAAACCAGGTAAATTATCGGCTTCTGAAAAAACTACTCTAAAACTTTCTTCATTTGTTCTTCTCCTCTTTAAAGCATCTAACAATCTTTTTTTAAAAAATTCTTTATCAATTTTTTCATTTTTTCTCGTTAATAGCCTGACACGTATTTTTGAATTAAAGTTTATATATCCTTTTCCTATAAAATGATTTTCGTGATTAAAAACATCAACAATATCACCATTTTTAATGTTTTCATCTAAACTTTCTATTTCATTTTCATAAATCCATGGATGTCCATTTTTTATGCGATTTTTGATATCTTTTTTTAGATATACTTTCATATTACCTCCCATAAATTCCGGATTTATCTATTAACCAGTGATAAGCTTCTTTAATTTTTTGTAAATCATAATTACCGGGAGTTACCTTAACATGTGATGAATTTGCAACTATTTCAGACCATTTATTAATTTCCTGTTCGGAAACTGAAAATGTGATTTCGACATTTAATTTTTTTAAAAAATCAAGCATATTGCCTAAAATAGATACAATTTTTTCAGCATTTTTAGTCTTAGCATTTTCAATTTCGAATGGTAAGAAAACTGCTGTTGCTAATCCATGACGAATTCCTTTGTCAGTCGTTAAAGAATATCCAAGAGAATGTGCAATAGTTGTACCAGTTACACTTATGGAAATTCCAGCATAAGTTGAAGCAAGAAGCATTCTTTTTCGTAATTCATAATTTTCTAAATTATTAATTAGTTTTGGTAGAGTATCCTTTATAATTTCAATAGCTTTAAATGCAAAAAGTTCAGAAAAATTATTTGATTTTAGAGATAATGCTGATTCAACAGCATGTGAAAGTGCATCAAGTCCTGTTGAAATTGTTAAATCTTTTGGTAAAGTTAAAGAATATTTTGGTTCCAACAACGAAATTGTTGGGAATATTTTTTCATGTTTAAACCCTTTTTTAATTCCATTGATTGTTAAAACAGAATACTGAGTCACCTCACTCCCGGTACCAGCTGTAGTTGGTATACAAACAATTTTAGAAGCTGTATTATATTTTTCGAGTTCATAAAGTTCTTCTACAGAAATGTTGTTTTTGCAAAGAATAGCTATAGCCTTTGCAGTATCCATTGGACTTCCACCGCCAAGTCCAATAATTACATCCCAATCCTTGCCATGCCTTTTGAGAATAAGTTCAAGTAGTTCTTTTGGAGGATTTTCAATAGTTTCATTAAAAATTTCATATTTTTTTTGATATTTATTCAAAATTTTTGTTAATTCATCAAGACTTCCATTATGCGCCGAACTTTTTCCAGTTATAATTAGAAATTTTTCACCTAATTTTTCTAATGCTATGGAAAAAGAATCTATATTTGAGAATAGCTTAGTAGGTAAATAAAAATCCATTATATTTTACCTCACTTTCCAAAATTAAATCTAAAAACAGGTTTTCTTGAAGCTGATACATCATCTAATCTTCTTACAGGAGTATTATAAGGAGCATTTTTTACAAAGTCAGGATTTTCCTTTGCTTCTTCAAAGATTTTTGAAAGAATTTCAGCAAATTTATCTAAGGTATCTTTGCTTTCAGTTTCAGTAGGTTCTATCATGAAATCTTCATGAACAATTAATGGGAAATACATTGTAGGTGCATGAACGCCGTAATCAAGAAGCCTTTTTGCAATATCAAGAGCCTTTACTCCAGTTTCTTTAGTAAATTTTTCGCAAGTAGAAACAAATTCGTGCATACAAAAATCTGGATAAGCAATTTCCATAATTTTTTCAACTTTTTTTCTTAAGTAATTTGCATTTAAAACTGCCATTTGTCCTACTTTTTTCAAACCATCTTTACCCATAGTTTTCAAATATGTATAAGCTCTAACCATAACTGAAAAGTTCCCATAATTACTTCTGATGAAACCAATACTATCTGGTTTATTGTAATTTAATTTGTATTCCTCGTTTTCTTTAACAATTTCAGGGATAGGTAAAAATTTAGCTAAGTGTTTTTTGACCCCAACTGGTCCGCTTCCTGGGCCTCCCATTCCGTGAGGAGTACTGAAAGTTTTGTGAAGATTTAAATGTACTATATCAAATCCCATGTCTCCAGGGCGAGTTATACCTAAAAGTGCGTTTAAATTAGCTCCATCATAATATAAAAGTGCTCCTTTTTCGTGGACCATTTCAGAAATTTTCAGAATATCTTTCTCAAATAAACCAAGGGTATTTGGATTAGTAAGCATTAAAACTGCAACATTTTCATCTAAAGCATTTTTAAGTTCTTCAAGATCGACTCTTCCATCTGGTCCTGATTTAATCTCAACAACTTCAAAACCTGCCATTGCTGCTGAAGCAGGATTAGTACCATGAGCACTATCAGGAACAATTGCTTTAGTGCGTTTTGTATCCCCTCTGCTTAAATGATAGGCTCTTGCAATTAACATACCTGTAAGCTCACCATGAGCCCCAGCTGATGGTATTAATGTCATATCATCCATACCAGTGATTTCACAAAGCATTTCTTTTAATTCAAACATCAATTTTAAGGCGCCTTGAGTGGTTTCATGAGGTTGAAAAGGATGAATCATAGAAAAACCTTCCAAATTAGCAATTTTTTCATTGATTTTTGGATTGTATTTCATTGTACAAGAACCAAGAGGATAGAATCCAACATCAACAGCATAATTTTTGGCTGCCAAGTTGGTATAATGCCTTACGACGTCGACTTCACTCACTTGAGGAAGTTTTGGATCTTCTTTTCTAATTAAATGTTCTGGAAGATTTAGATCAAAATCATTTATATTATTTTCTGGTAATTCATAACCAATTCTATTGGATTTTGAAATTTCAAAAATTGTCATTGAAATCCCTCCTAATGATTAAAAATGTCTTAAAAGATTGTCTATACTTTCTTTAGTATTAACTTCAGTACAACATGCCAGGGCTTTATTTTTAAAATTCGGGAGTGATTTTTCTAAAGGTAAAGGCCCTAAAATACCATTTTCTGACAATTTTTTCCATCTTTCATAATAATTTTCTCCAGCGTTAAATACAAATTCATTAAAGAAAGGCCCTTTAAAAGTCAATTTATAACCCTTTTCTTCCAATTTTTTTGCAAGATAATGTGCAGCATTATATGACATTTTAGCAACTTTTTTTAGACCACTGGGCCCCATTACTGACATATAAATTGCGTTTGTTAAAGCCATTAAAGCATGGTTAGAACAAATATTAGAAGTTGCTCTAGCACGTCTTATATGTTGTTCCCTGGTTTGAAGAATCATTACATATCCTTTTTTACCATCTACGTCTTTAGTTTCACCAATAATTCTTCCAGGCATTTTTCTAACATATTTTTCAAGAGTAGTAAAAAATCCTATTCCAGGCCCTCCAAAGTTTGGAGTAATACCTAAAGCTTGCCCCTCACCAACTACAATATCTGCTCCTAATTTTCCTGGAGCTTCGAGAATAGATAAAGATATTGGCTCGCTAACTACGATAAAAATAATATTTTCAGGAATAGCTTCTTTTATTTTTTTCAGATCTTCAATAATGCCAAAGAAATTTGGATATCCAACAACTACAGCTGACGTATTACTGTCAATTTTATTTTTTAAATCGTTAATATCCACTTCGCCATTTTCATCCCATTTTATTTCTTGAATTTCTATATTTTGAGGAGTACAGTAAGTCCTGCTTGTAAATAAATATTCAGGATTAATTGAACTGGCTGCTAAAATTTTTGTTTTGTTATTAATTCTTACAGCCATTAACATAGCTTCAGCAAGAGCGGTTGCTCCATCATACATTGAAGAATTTGCTACTTCCATTCCAGTAAGCTCGCACATCATTGTCTGGTATTCAAATAAAGATTGTAAAGTTCCTTGTGAAACTTCAGCTTGATAAGGAGTATAGGCTGTGACAAACCTTTGATTGTTAGCTAGTGTTTCAACTACAGTAGGAATAAAATGATAGTATGTACCTGCACCTGCAAAAATATTTTCCAATTCAAAAAGTTTATTTTCTTTGCTTAAGTTTATTAATTCTTTTTTAACAGTGAACTCATCTTTTCCATTTTCTAAATTATAGTCATCTATAGTTCTAGGAACCCCAACATATAAATCTTCTAATGAATTTATGCCTATTTCTTTAAGCATTTCATTTATTTCTTCTGGTGTATGAGGAATGTATCTATGCATATTCACCATCCTTTCAATTTATGTAAATTTTATTTTTTCTTACTTCTAACACTTCCACGATAGAAAGGCATTTTTACAATTTCAGCTTTAATTAATTTATTCCTAATTTCTATTTCAATAATATCTCCAGATTTAAATCCTTTTTTTATCATTGCCATTCCAATTGATTTGTCAAGTGTTGGAGAATAAGTTCCACTTGTTACATAGCCTATTTCTTCGCCATTTTTAAAAACTTTATAACCGTGCCTTGCAATACCCTTATCAATTAATACAAAACCTCTTAGTCTTCTTTGTAATCCTTCCTCAAGTTGTTTTTCAAGTGCGGTTTTCCCCATAAAATCTTTATCAAATTTTACTGCCCATTTTATTCCTGCTTCAAGAGGTGTAACTGTTTCATCCATATCATTACCATATAACAAAAGTGATGCTTCTAACCTAAGTGTATCGCGAGCACCCAATCCTGCTGGTTCTACTCCCATTTCTAATAATTTTCTCCATAATTCAATAATTCCACTTGAATTAGTAGTATAAATTTCAAAACCGTCTTCACCAGTATAACCTGTTCTTGAAATAATTGCATCTATCCCATTAATTTTTCCAAATTCAAAGCAATAATATTCGATACTATCAAGGTTTAAATCAGTTAAATTTTGCAAAAATTCTTGAGCTTTAGGGCCTTGAACAGCGATTAAAGAATAGTCATCAGATCTATTTTCAAGATGCACATCAAACTTTTCAGCAATAGTTGACATCCAATTGAAATCTTTTTCAATATTAGATGCATTAACAACTAACATAGCCTTATTTTCAGAAATCTTATATGCAAGTAGGTCATCTACAAAACCTCCATTTTCATTACACATAGCTGTATAAACTATTTGTCCAGGGTTAATAGATTTAAAATCGTTAGTAATTAAAAAATTTACAAAATCTGTAGACTCGGATCCACTTACAAAAATTTCTCCCATATGTGAAACGTCAAACATACCAACTTTGTTTCGAACAGTCAAAACTTCGTCTTTTATTCCTTTGTATTGAACAGGCATGTGAAATCCTGCAAATTCCACCATTTTTGCACCGAGTTTGATATGTTCCTCATGCAAAACAGTATATTTCATTTCTAATTCCTCCTTTTTAATGGAATTCAATAAATTATTTGCTTTTTCAAGGTCTTTTTGCATAACATAAATTGCAAAAAAAGTAGATGAACCAAAATAAGCTTTAGGAAACGGTCCATCAATAATTTTTGTTACAGCTGGGACCCCATTTGCTTTTAAAAAATCTTCAAGCATTTTTGCTTGAATTTCACCTTCAACTTCTTTTAATTTTTTCCACATTATATCATCTCCAATTTTTATTTTAACACTATATAAGCTTTAATAAAACATTCGTTTAAAACAACAATTTAAAATTATAGGTGAATTTGAATATAATTTAATAAAAAAACAATCTTATGCTAATTTATTCATCTTCCCAGTATTTGTAAGAAACTTTTGAGAGATGAGAAGCATCTTTTTTATATCTTCCTACTTTTGCGCAATGTTTTCCGTTTACTTCAACAATATCTGCTGTAATATCGACTTTTTTCCTAAGAAGTTTTGACCCCACACCATATACATCTGCAGGAACTTGAAGCTTTTCAAACAATTCAATTTTGTTTTCATCAAAGCCACCTGAAACTACTATCTTTAAATCATTTAAACCTAATTTGTCAAATTCTTGCCTGGCTCTCCAAACTAGTTCAGGACAAACTCCAAATGAACTTTCATCTTTTGGAACTACGGATTTATCTCTAAGGTTCCCGGATGTGTCAAATCTAACCCCCCAAATTTTATCTTTTCCAGGGCCTATTATTGGAGATGGATCAGTTTTTCCAGGAATAAATTCTTTCCCAATTATATGTTCATAAAATTTTTTAACAACTCTGATAGTTGTATTAATAACATCGTTATCCCAATCTACTAGAAAAATTCTATTAACATGATCAGGCATGTATTTGTTAAATGCTATAGAAGCGTCTTCTGTGCTACCATAATATGCAGCTATTAAAGCATGAGGAATTGTACCCATTGATTCAATTCCCCAATAGTCTGCATTTGCATCAGTAGAAACTCCAAAGGCGCCAGCTTTTAATGCTGCATAACCGTCAGTTGCTTGAACCCAATAATGGTCGAACCTTGCACTAAAAAATAATACAGGTTTACCATTTGCTGCTTTTACAACTCTATATACCGCGGTAGCGGTACTACTAGCTCTAGCAATAACACCTAACAAAACAGTTTCTAAATAACCGAAATAAGTTGGATCTCCTTCAATAGTTAATATTGGTTGTCCCTCACTTACTTTATCTCCATCAAAAGCTGCTTTAACGTTTATATCTTGCCATTTGTCAACCCAAATATCATTTAATCTTAGCCTTAAATCCCATTTTTTCTTTGTTAAGCTAATAATTTCTTTTACATTTCCTTCAACAGAATAACTTTGAATTTGCTTATCAATTTTTATCATTTCAGAAAAAATTTCAGAAGCTTTTTCTTCATCTTTATAATACCCTGTACAATATTTCAAAATCGCTAAAGCTTCATCAATTCCACAAATAACGGCATCTTGTCGAGGGAAAAATTGATAATAAACTATTGGATGATGATTATCTTTTTTTAAAATTTCAACATATCTAGTAAAATACTTATCTGAGTAATATCCCATTCTGATTTTATCTATTGGTAATTTAAAAACTTTCGGATGGAGTCTTTTCATTTCGAAACCCTCCTCTTATTAAAATCACAATTTTGAAAATTTTTTGTTGTAATTTTTGAAAAGCAAAGGAATTAATATTGCAAGTATTAACGAAATAATTATAAACCAATCTCCAAAAATAGTGTATAAGGTTTTTTCGTTACTAGGAGCAACATTGAAAATCGCAAACTTTTCTGTTCTTGGAGGAAGAATTTGGATGATTCTTCCATACTTATCTATTAACCCAGTAATTCCTTTATTTGAAACTTGGATCATATATTTTCTATTTTCTATTGCTCTAAAAACACTTTTAGAAAAATGTTGCCATAAAGCGATATCAAAATCATACCATCCATCATTTGTAATTGTTATTAGAAATTCTGCACCATTTAATGAAAGCTTTCGGGAAATTTCTGGAAAGTAAGATTCAAAACATATTTGAATACCAGCTTTGGGATAATTTGGAATTTCAAAAATTTTTTCATCATTGCCTGGTGTAAAGTATAGAATTCCTTTTAAAAATGTGAATTTTTCAAAAATTTTGTTATATGGCAAAAATTCAACAAATGGAAAAAGTTTAATTTTGTCATAATGGCCTAGATTTTTTCCATTGGCGTAGACTGACGCACTATTAAAATTTTTATCTTCTTGAGAAATAGGAAATCCTATTATTATTGGTTTCTTGAGACTTATTTCTTTTAAATTATTTTCAATTTTAGTAAATCTGATATCTTCAGAAGGAAAGGTAGCTTCTGGAAAGATGTGAAGATAGTTTGGAGTTTTTTGTATGATATTGGAGATATCATTTAATATTTCTTGGCTTGGTTTCGAGTATTTTATCAACTGATCATAATTTGTTTGTACAGCAACAATTGGAATGTCAGATTTATTTAAAGGTAAAAAAGATACTACTATAGAATTTATCAAGTAAATGAATGAAATTGATAGAGTTATACTTAATAGGAGTTTATTGAAATTTTTAAAATTAAGGTAGATTAAAAAATTTATAAATACAATCAAAAAAGTTAAGCCCACAGTTCCGAACACAGATACAAGCTGAATAATTCCTACATCCCTAAATAAAGCGTCGGAAAGTTTTCCACCAGTAAAACCCAGTTCTCCTATTCCTCTTAAATAGTCAGAAATAGTAAAGATAGAAGCGACAAATAAAGCTTTACTAAACTTGCCTTGTATTTTTGGGAGGAAATAACCATATAATATTCCGAATATAAGAAAAGGAACTGCTTCTATTAAACAAAGAAGCAAGTAAACTCCAAAACCTGCTAAACTATTAAAATTTCCAAAAAATTCTGGGAAGTTTTTTGTTAAAACTGGGATTACCCAAAACAAGGAGAAAAATGTGAAAAGGTAATAAAAAACAAATGAATATAGTGCTGAAAAAAATAAATTTTTATTTTCAAGACCTTTAAATAAAAACACAAGAGAAAACCAAACAAAACCTCCCCATAAAAAGCCAGGCATAGACAAGGTAGTGAATAATGATGCAAGAATTATAAATATCATATTATCGCCTCTCAAGAGGTAAATAATTCTAATGCCTTTTTTAAATAAAAGGCTATATAATCTTGTTGTTCAGGCTTTAGATCAGTATAGAAAGGCAAAGCTAGAGTTCTTTTTGAAATTTCTTCGGTGACAGGTAACATACCTTCTTTCCATCCTAGTTTTTTATACAATGGTTGTAAATGAACAGGTGCAAAATAATCTCTAGTTTCAATTGATTTTTCAGCTAAAAATTTTATAATTTTATCTCTATTAGAATATTTTGGAAGCTTTATAACATATATAAACCAAGACATATTAGAAACATATTCTTTAACAACAGGAGTTTCTACAAAGTCTAGAATTTTATTATAATATTCAGCAACCTTGGCTCTTTTTTTCAATATTGACTCAATTTTTTTCATTTGAGAAAAACCAAGAGCAGCTGACATTTCATCAAGTCTATAATTGAATCCAATAACTTCATGTGAAAGCCAACCTGTCCCCATTCTTCCTTGATTACGCATTGCTTTTGAAAGCTCTGCGATTTTTTCATCGTTAGTAACAATTATTCCTCCTTCTCCAGTTGTTATTTGTTTGTTAGGATAAAAGGCAAAAGCGCCAGCTTTACCAAAGGTACCACATTTTTTTTCTTTGTATTCACTACCTAAAGCTTCACAAGAATCCTCAATAACTTGCAAGTAATATTTTTTAGAAATTGCTTGAATTTTTTCCCAATCTAAAGGATGACCAAAAATATCCACTGCCATTAGAAATTTAACTTTTTTTGGATTATAAATAGTTTTTCCCGAATATACTTTTTCTAGAAAATCTTCTAAAGCGTTCGGATCTATATTACAAGTATCTTTTTCTATATCTATAAATATCGGTAGACCTTTTTCAAAAAGAGCCACATTCGCTGAAGCAATAAAAGTAAAGGAAGGAACTAATAAAATGTCATTTTCCTGAAATGATAAAGATTTTAAAATTAAGTGTAATGCTGATGTTCCACTATTTACTGCTACAGCATATCTTGTGCCAACATAGTTTGCTACAATATTTTCAAATTTTTCTAAATAAGGTCCCAATGCTAATCTACCACTTTTTAAAACTTTTAAAACTTCTTTAATATCATCATTAGAAATTGAAGCGTTAGAAAGTGGAATTTTCATTTTGCTTCCTCCATAAATAAATTTTTACTGTTATAAGTATATCACAGATACTTGGGGAAAATAATTATTTACTTATATAACAAGGTTAATTTTTTTCACCATATATTATTACTACTGCTCCAAAACCCAGGTTAAGATACTTTGTGTTTTTAAAACCATTTTTTGATAATAATTTAATTAATTCTTCAGGGGAAGGGAATTTTTTTGAGGATTCATATAAATAAATATAAGCTTGTTTATTTTTAGAAAATATTCCTCCAATTAATGGAACGATATATTTGAGATAAAACCAAAAAAGTTTTTTAATTAAAAAATTTTTTGGTTTTCCCATATCTAAAGCTACAAATTTACCACCAGATTTAAGCACTCTATTTATTTCCGATAGTGCTACATTAATATCTGGAATGTTTCTTAACCCCCAACCGGTAATAACTACATCAAAAAAATCATTTTCAAAAGGTAGCTTCATCGCATCACCTAAAATAAATTGAACATTTTTTAAAGGTTTTGCTTTACTTTTTTTTATAGCAATTTCGAGCATTTTTTCAGAAATATCTAGTCCATAAACAATTTGATTACTGGAAACAATTTTGGAAATTTGATGAGCAAATTTTCCGGTTCCACAACATAAATCCAAACATTTATCATTTTTATTTATTTTTGCAATTTTAATAGCTTTTTTTCTCCATAAGTTATCCATCCCAAATGAGATAATGGAATTTATTTGATCGTATTTTGATGAAATTGAATTAAAAAATTTTTTAACTAAAGTGCTTTTACTTTGCATTTTCTTACCTTTCCAAAAATTGTTTAAGGAATTTATCAATTTATTTTATTAGTCCAAGACCTTTCAAAAATCTTTCAGCAACAATTTTAGTTTCAAGACCTTCCACATCAACAAGATAATTTAATCTAGTAATTATGTTTTCATTAATGTATAAAGTAAGAGGTTTAAGAATTTCTTTAATTTCTGGGTATTTATTTAATATTTCTTCTCTTACTAAGATTGCAGGGTTGTATATTGGGAAGAGATTTTTGTCATCTTTTAAGACTACTAAATTATACTTTAGTAATTTTGCATCAGTAGAATAAACCATAGCTACATCAATTTTTCCTGTGTTAACAGCTTCGTAAGTTAACCCAGCTTCCATAGTTTTAACCCAACTTTTTGGAACATTCATTCCATAAAATCTTGTTAAAGCAAAAAAGCCATCTGAACGTTCATAAGATTCAGGGTTGACTCCAAATAAAACTTTATTTCCTTAATTTAAACATTAAATAGATTAAAAAATATAAAAAGTAAAAAATGTCAAAGGAATTTTATAACTTTCTCTAACCTGTTTATTAATTCGTCTATTTCGTTTGTTTTAATATTGAGAGCAGGAAGTAAACGGATTGTGTTTCCTTTAACAACGTTTAACAATATTTTTTCTTTTAAACCATATTCAACAATTTTATCAGAATAAGCTTTTTTCAATTCAATTCCAAGCATTAAACCAAGACCCTTAATTTTATTAATTACTGGGTAATTTTCTTTTAATTTTAACAAGTTTGCTTTTAAATAATTCCCCTTTTCTTTAACTTCTTGTAAAAATGGTTTGGTCAATCTTTCAATAACAGTTTTACCGGCAGCAAGAGATACTGGATTTGGTGCAAAAGTAGAGCCATGATCTCCAACAGAAAAAACATTTTTGTATTTTCCTGTAAAAATTGCAGCGGAAAGAGGAAGTCCTCCACCAAGCGATTTAGCAACAGTAATAATATCAGGATCTAAATTAAAGTTATGATATGAATAGAATTCTCCAGTTCTTCCTAAGCCCGCTTGAACTTCATCAGCAACAATAATATAGTCATATGTTTTTTTATATCTGTTAATTGTTTCAACAAAATCTTTACTAACTACATCAAGTCCTCCACTACCGTGAACGCATTCTACAAAAATTGCAGAGATATTTTTTCCTTCACTTTCAATAAAATTTTTAAGTTTTTTTGAATCATTAAACGGCAAAAATATTATATTTGGTAAAAGTGGTTCAAAATGTTTTCTTAAATTAGGAAAACCAGTTACTGAAAGTGAACCTAAAGACCTTCCGTGAAAATTATTTTCAAATGAAACAATAATTCCTTTTTTTAATTTTTTAATTGCTTTTAAGGCAGCTTCGTTAGCCTCAGTGCCGGAGTTTGCATAAAAAACTGTTCCATCTTTACCAGTTTCTTTTATCAATCTTTTTGCAATTTCAATTGCGTTTTCATCAACGAAGAAATTGGAAATATGTGTATATTTATTTAATTGTTGAGAAATTGCAAGATTGATTTTTTCATCACAATGCCCAAAAGAAAGAACACCAATTCCAGAAAATGTATCAAGATAAGCATTGTTATCTTCATCATAAATCCAAATGCCTTTAGCATTTTTAATTTTTAGGAAAATTCTTTTATAAGTGTTAGAAATAAACATGTTTTCAGCCTCCAAGTGAGAACTCTTTAGCTAATTCTTTTAATAATTGCTCTGATTTATCTTTAGAAACAAGAACAGAAATTTTAATTTCTGAAGTTGTAACTAATTCTGGTATTATGTCATTTTTTGAAAGAACTTTAAAGAACCTAGCAGCAACACCTGGACTAGATTTCATCCCTACTCCTACAATTGATACTTTATCGAACATTCCTTGATATAATACTTCGATTGAAGGATCGATTTTTTCGATAGATTCTTCTATGGTTTGTCGAAGATCATTTAAAACGGAAAATGAAAGATGAATGTTTCCCTTGTCAGTAAACATTGATATCATATCTATGTTTATTCTTTTATTACTTAGAGTCTCAAAAATTCTTTCAATTATTTCGTTTTCTTTTGGAAGATTGTTTAAAGTTATTTTTATTTGGTCTTTTTCAATTGTTGCTCCAGTAACAACTGGTTGTTCTAGCCATTCAGGTAATTTGTCAACCACCCATGTTCCCTCCTCGTCTGTAAAACTAGAAGCACAGTATAGTTTTACGTTATATTTTTTTGCTAACTCAACAGATCTCGAATGAAGAACTTTTGCACCTAAAGAAGAGAGTTCTAAAGCGTCATCAAAAGTAATATATTTTAGTTTTTTAGCATTAGGGACAATTCTTGGATCGCAAGTGTAAATTCCATCAACATCACTGTATATTTCACAGTTAACTCCTAATTTTGCTGCGACTGCCACAGCGGTAGTGTCTGAACCCCCTCTTCCAAGAGTAGTTAGATCACCACTTTCAGTTATACCTTGAAATCCTGCTACAATAACTACAGAATTTTCTTCTAATTCTTTTAAAATTTTATTTGAATCGATATCTTTAATTCTTGCTTTTGTAAAATCATGAGTAGTTTTAATATTTAATTGAAAAGCATTAAAAGATTTGGCTTTAATTCCAAGTTCATTTAGAGCAATAGATAAAAGCGCTATAGAAATTTGTTCACCTGTTGTTAAAAGCATATCCATTTCTCTAGGAGGTGGATTTTTACTAATTGATTTTGCCAAATTAATGAGATTATCAGTTGTTTTACCCATTGCTGAAACTATAACAACAACTTTATCTCCTTGTTCTATTCTATTTTTTATTCTATTTGCAACGTTTAAAATTCTATCCTTATCAGCAACTGAAGAACCACCATATTTTTGAACAACTATCATTAAATCACCTCAATTTTCTTAATCCTTCAACTATTTGAGTTTTTTGTTTTGTTTTTTCGTCGACCTGTTTTATTATTTTAGCTGGCACACCAGCAACAACAGAATTAGGTGGCACATCTTCAATAACTACTGCTCCTGCAGCAATTACGCTGTTTTCGCCTATACGAATTCCTTCTAGAATTACAGCATTAGCTCCAACCATTACATTATCTTCGATTATTACAGGTTGGGCACTAGGCGGCTCAATAACTCCTGCTACAACTGCACCAGCACCTATATGGCAATTATTCCCAATAATTGCTCTACCACCAATTACAGCATTCATATCAATCATAGTTCCTTCTCCAATTTTAGCTCCAATATTAATCACTGCACCCATCATAATAACTGCGCCATTTCCAATTTCTACCAAATCTCTTATTATTGCCCCAGGTTCAATTCTTGCATTGTATTTGCTTAAATCAGCAAGCGGAATAGCAGAATTTCGGGCTTTTATCTCCAATTTATATTTTTCGATAAATTTTTTGTTTTTATCAATTATTTCAACTATTTCATCATATTCACCAAATAGAATTCCAAAATTTTCATTCCCGAAAAACTCTAATGATTTAAAATCTATATTTTTGAGATTTCCCATTAAGTATGCAACCGTTAAAGTTTTCTTTTTTGAATTTGCAATTAAATCAATAATTTCCTGTGTGTTCATTGCAATTCCTCCTTTATAATATCTTTAAACGTAAATAGTCCATTTTGTTTATTTAAAATAAATTTTGCAGCTTTTAATGCACCAATTGCAAAAACTTTTCTTGAGATAGCTCTATGTGTTATTTCTATTAATTCACCTTCATTAGAGAAAAAAACTGAATGATCGCCAGGGATTCCACCCAATCTAAGAGAATGAACTTCAACATCTCTATTTAAAGTATTTTTAATCAAAATTGCCGTTCCAGAAGGTTTGTCTTTTTTCTTAGAATGATGAGTTTCAATGATTTCACAATCCCAATTTTCTAAAATTTTGTTTACTTTTTCTAAAATATCTAAAATAATATTTATACCAATTGAATAATTGTAAGATTGTACTATAGCAACTTTTTTAGATAAATTTTCTAATAAACGGAAATGTTCTTCTCTTAATGCAGTGGTACCTATTACTAATTTACTTTGGTATTTTTCACATAAATTTATAGTATTTTTTAAAGCATCAGGTGTTGAAAAATCAATTATTACTTCAGGTGAATCATTTTCAATAATTTCATCTTTATCAATTAACAATACAGGTTCATGATTATCTTTTGAAAAAACATCTAAAATCAAACTTCCCATTCTACCTTTGAAACCAATAACGCCAAATTTCATATTACTCCACATCCTTTTAGAGTTTCGTTTAGAATTTTCAATGTTGATTCCGAAGCAGGTACTAGAGGTAATCTTAATTCGTTATTGATAAATCCCATAAGGTATAAAGCAGCTTTAACAGGTATTGGATTAGTTTCAACGAATAAATTTTTAAATAGTTGATAATATGAAAAGTGCAATTTTCTAGCTTTTTCAAGTTCTCCGTTTTTAATAGATTTGAACATTTGTACCATTTGCCATGGGATAACATTTGAAGCAACTGATATAACACCATCTCCACCGCTTGCAAGTAGTTGAAAAGCTGTGTCATCATTACCAGAAAAAACTTTAAAATCTTCTAATTCTTTTAATAGTAACAGATCTTTGTTGATTTGATCGAATGATGAATTAGCTTCTTTTAATGCTTTAACATTTTTACAATCGCTGGCGATTTTGTAAACAGTTTCCGGTAATATATTTACACCAGTTCTGCTAGGTACGTTATAAACGATAATTTCTAAGTCGGTATGTTCTGAAATGTACTTGTAATATTCGTACAAACCTTTTTGAGTTGGTTTGTTATAATAAGGCGTTACGATTAAAAGACCGTCTGCATTATTTTTTTCTGCATTTTTAATAAGCTCCATAGTATGAGATAATCCATTGGAACCAGCACCTACAATAATTTGAGCTTTTTCACCGCAAATATCTTTAGCTTTTTTAATTAAAATATCTCTTTCATGCATTGAGACATTTGGTGCCTCACCTGTTGTACCTAAAACAATTATTGCGTTTATTTGGTTATCTATTTGGAATTTTAAAAGTTTTTCGTAAGCTTCGACGTCTAATTTACCGTCTTTAAAAGGTGTTACAATTGCAGTTCCTATCCCTTCAAACATTTTCAACCCCTCCTTCTAAGTAAATTCCATCTTTCAAAAAGTGAACATAAAGGATTCCTCCACGGGCTTTTACTTCTATTTTTTCATGTTTAGTTTTATTGAAAACAAATGCACTTGCTGTCGTTCCACTTCCACAGGCAAGTGTTTCTGCTTCTACTCCTCTTTCAAAAGTTCTTATTTTTAAAGTTTTTTCGTCAATTACTTGGACAAAATTTATATTACTATTTAACTTTTCTCTTAAATTTTTTCCTATTTTATTGACATTAATAGTTTCTACGTCTTTGACAAATATTACAAAATGTGGAACCCCTACTGTTAAAAGATAACCTTCAAATTCGTCAATAGTTATCTTTTTAGGATCAGTAGGATTTGGCATTTTTACCATTACACCGTTATCTGTTAGTCTACCAGATACTTCACCAGCATATGTGTTAAATTTTATAAGCTTTTCTTTTACATATCCTTTTTTCATTAAATAGTACAAAAAAGTTCTTGCGCCATTACCACAAAACGCAGCACGTTTCCCGTCTTTATTAAAATAATCCATAAAAAATTGGTTATTCTTTTTTTCAACAAAAATTACACCATCTCTGTTATTTGCATTTTCAATAACAAAGACGCTTTTTTCTTTATCTGAGAGATTTTTATCAATAATGTCGCATACCAAAAAGGAGTTTCCGGTAGCGGTAAATTTTTCTACAATCATGATAATCCCGCCATTACCATTAAAATTCTTATTGCATTAGTTGCGGCTCCTACTCGAATGTTATCAGCTACATTCCAAAATGCAAAACGTGATTCATCAATTTTTCTTAATCTTGATACATAAACATAATCTGTTCCTGCAATTTCAATAGGTGTTATAACTTCATCAGAGAAAATAACATCTTTTGAATTCTTAATTTCATTTTCAATACTTGAAATTTCTTTAAAAGGAATTTTTGTTTTAACAACAACAGCTTCTGAATGTCCATAAAATACTGGTACTCTTACCGTTGTTGGGAACACTTTAATTGTATAATCATTTAAAATTTTTCGAGTTTCATTAATCATTTTGTATTCTTCAGTAGAGAATCCGTCAACTGTAATGTCTCCAATCAGAGGTATTACATTATAAGCAATTTGTTTAGGAAATACAGAAGTGATATTTTCACCATTCAATTGTTTTTGTAGTTCTGCAATTGCTTTATAGCCAGCTCCAGAAACTGCTTGATATGTCGATACGAAAATTTCATCAATTCCAAATTTTTCGTGTACTTTGTATAATGACAACACCATTTGAATAGTTGAACAATTAGGATTGGCTATAATACCTTTGTAGTTATTTAAAAGATAACCATTTATTTCAGGGACAACTAAAGGAATATCTTTATTCATTCTAAATGCAGAGGAATTGTCTATTACAATATTTCCATATTTTGCTGCAATAGGAGCAAATTTTTTTGAAACGTCAGAACCAGCTGAGAAAAGTAAGAAATCATATTTTAGTTTCATAGCATCTTCTGTTAATTCTTCTACTATAATTTTTTCATCATTGAAGGTTAAAATTTTTCCAGAAGATTTTTTAGAAGCAAAAAGCTTTAGTTCTTTAACCGGCACTTTGAAATCTTCCAATACTTTAATCATAGCTCTTCCAACTTCACCAGTTGCACCAACAATTCCAATTTTCACTATATCACCTCCTAAAAAAAGAAAAAGCCTCTTTGAGAGGCGATCACTGCGAAATGTATAATTAAAATTTTTCGCAGCAATCGGCTCTCCACGGAAATTCCGTGACAGTGATACAGGTATTCCCTGTATCCCCAGGTATAAAGGTCGGGAGAAAACCTTTTATACCTTCGGCGTCCTCGCCTTTCAGGTTTCCCCAATTTCTCCCCTGAAGAGAAACCTTACTCTTCTCGGACGCGCCTCCGATTGCTATATTGTCTATATTTTACATTTTTTTTGAGTGTTTGATGTTAAAATTATGTTAATAAAACTAGTAAAATTTTATTGAAAATAACCATTCCTAGTAGAGCAAAAGGATAGGTTGAACCGTATCCTAAAATAACTTCATCAGATTTTGTTAAATCAATTGCGGTTGCTAAACCAGGAGTACTAGTCATTCCTCCTGTAATAGCACCAATTAATAAGTTTTTGTCAATTTTTAACAAGTATTTTCCTATATAAAAAGATGTTATCATTGAAATTGAGGCTATAAGAATGGATAAAGACATTAGATAAAGAATATTTAAATTAATAGTAGTTATTATTTCATGTCCGGATTTTAAACCAATTGATGCCAGAAAAATCATTAACCCTAAATTTTGTATTGCCTTAAGAATTGAATCATCAAACTGAAAGGAGAGTTTCCAAATTTTTTTAAGAGATCCTAATAATAAAGATGAAATTAATATTCCGCCTGTCATTTCGAGAGAAAAACTAAAAATACCAAAATTTAATTTTAATTTCCCTATTAGAATTCCTAAAACAATAACAATAGAAAAAGACAAAAAATCAAATGGATTATTGTTTTTATTAATTTTTGAATCATTTTTGAGAGATATTTTTTGTTTATCAATATTATTATAAATTTGTGTAATAATCGTAAGGATTATGATAACTGTAAATACTCCTGGTAGATATCCTAAAGAATAACCGTAAATAATTTCTGAATCTTTTATAGAATTTTCTAATGCAGTAGCTAAACCCGGTGAACTGGTGAGAGCACCTGAAAAGAGTCCTATGAACTTATATGTATCTTTTTTAAAAGCAAAAGATAACAAGTAAGTTGTTAAAAATCCAATAAATGTAGTTAAAAAACCTAAAAAAGCAAATTTTATACCCAATTTTCTGAATGTTTCTTTTATTTTCTTTGAAGCTATAAGTCCAACAGAAGAAATAAAAAGAATTAAAGAAAATTTAAAATAAACATTGAATTCTTGGTTTAGAGAACTAATTGGAACATTAAAAAATTTTTTAGAAGACCAGCTGAGAATTAAGCTGGCAAAAATTGTTCCAGAAATTCCAAGTTTAAATCTATAAAATTTTACTTTTCCGAGAATTAAACCAAATAAAATTGAAAGAAAAATTAGTAAAATTGAAATAAATATCACTCCAAAAATTTAGACGTCTAGAAAATTATACCATCATTGTTCTAAAATTAGTTGTTTTTTCATGCGTTTTACACTTATTGAAATTAATGGACTATTTGAAATTGAAATCAATAACTTTATTAGATATTGAGAAAGAATCATATTAAAAAGAATTTGAAAATCATATTTTCCTAAAAATGCTATACCTATAAAAACGACAGAATCAATAAATTGAGTAAATATCATTGAAATAATGTTTCTAATATAAATGTTTTTTATTTTCAATGAATTAAAAATCCAAAGATTAGTATTTTGTGCTGATAAATAAGAAAGAAAGCTTGCTAGGATAATTCTAGGAGTAGCGCCAAATACAATTTTATATGCGTTGTTAAATTTAAAAATTGAAGCTGGCGGGAGTGATATAGTTATGAAAGAAATAATAACTAGGAAAAATGAGCAGATAAATCCAATTCTAATAACGTATTTAGTGATATTAACTCCATATAATTCTGAAATTATATTTGCAATTGTATAACTTAAAGGATAAATTAAAATAGAAAGTGTTAAAATAAAAGGTCCGATATTAATAAGTTTTCCAGCGATAATGTTGGAAATTATAATAATTGTAGTAAAAAAAGATGAAAGTGCAATGAGTTCTTCGTTTAAGTTTTTCATTTTTTACCTCCTTAAGAATTTTTAATTTGATTACTTGCTCTTCGGTTTTTAATTCTAAGATTTTTTTCAACTTAATCAAGTAACAAATGCTTTGAAAATATTATTTTCTTGTTAATATGGATTTAGAAATTAAAAATGTTAAAATTTTTTAACTTTTGTAAAAGATTATTAAGTTAAAAACTAAGAAATAGAATAAAAAAGATGTTAAAATAAATAATGATAGTATTTAAAGATAATTAAGGAGATGGAAAAATGAATAAAGAAAAATCTTTTATAATTTTGCATGGTTTTGAAGATACTGAAATAAAGAAGGTGATTAAAGCATTAAGGGAAATCTTACCTGAAAAGGAGTTAGTTTTTGCTACGTCTACACCAACAAATCTGAAGTGGACATTGGAGGACTTGTTAAATGAATTAGAAAAGGAACATGAAGAGATGAAGAAAATTAAAAGAGAAAAGTAATATGTTATAATGAATGAGCAACTTAGGAGGTGATTTTATTGGGCCGTTTAAGAGTATACGAACTAGCAAGAAAGCTTGAAATGGATACTAAAGAATTATTGAAAGAATTAGCTGATCTTGGAATAGAAATTAAAAGTCATATGAGTTATATTGATGAAGAAACTGTAAATATTTTGCTTGAAATGTATAGTAAATCTTCAGAAGAAGAAAATGTTGACGAAGAAGATTATATTGAATATGAAGAATTTTTAGAGCTTGAAGAAGATATTGCTGAAAAAAGGAAGTTGTCAAAAAAAGGTGAAATTGAAAAAGAAAAGCAAGAAAAGAAAAAGCCTTTAATAAAAATTTCAGAAGATGATTTGAAATTAGACAAATTTTCAGAAAAAATTGGAGTACCTCAAAATAGAATAATCCAAGACTTTTTTATGAAAGGTGAAATATTGAAACCTGGTCAAAGTTTGAATTTGCAACTTGCTAAAAAAATTGCAAAAATGTATGATGTAAGAATTGGATTTGATTTTGAAGAAAATAAGGAAGAAATTAAAGAAAATCCATTAGAAGAAATTGAAAAATATTTTGAAGAAAAATATAAAAATAAAGATGAACTTGTTGAAAGGCCTCCTATTGTTACAGTAATGGGACATGTTGACCATGGAAAAACTACTTTACTTGATTATATTAGAAGAACAAGAGTAGCTGAAAGAGAAGAAGGTGGAATTACTCAAAGTATAGGTGCTTATCAAGTGGAGGTAGATGGAAAGAAAATAACATTTATTGATACGCCTGGACACGAAGTTTTTACAGAAATGAGAGCAAGAGGAGCACAAGCAACTGATATAGTTGTTCTTGTTGTTGCTGCAGATGATGGTGTTATGCCTCAAACCATAGAGGCATACAATCATGCAAAATCTGCCAACGTGCCAATTATAGTTGCTATAAATAAAATTGATAAACCAAATGCAAATGTTGAAGCTACAAAACAAGAGCTAGTAAATAAACTTTCTTTGATTCCTGAAGAGTGGGGCGGAGATACTATTATGGTTCCTATTTCCGCCAAAAAAGGTCAAAATGTAGACACTTTATTAGAAATGATTCTATTGGTTGCTGAAATGCAAGAAATTAAAGCAATTCCTGATGGACCAGTAAGAGCTGTAACAATTGAAACAAAACTTGATAAGGGGTTTGGGCCTGTTGCTAATGCAATTATAAAAGATGGAAAATTAAAGATAGGAGATTATGTTATAGCTGGAAAAGTAATGGGCAAAGTAAAGGCATTAGTTAACGATCAAGGAAAAAGAATAAAAGAAGCAGGACCTTCAACTCCTGTGATGATAGTTGGTTTTGAGGATTTACCAGATGCTCACAGTGTGATTTATTCTGTAGAAACTTTGGAAAAAGCTAGAGAAATTACTGAAAAAATAAAAGAAATAGAACAAAAGGAATTAAGAAGAAAAAGACATTTAAAATTAGAAGAAATTTTGAAAATGATGGAACAATCTGAACAAAAAGAGCTAAGACTGATAGTTAAAGCTGATACTTTAGGTTCGGTTATGGCTTTAAATAATGCTATTAATAAATTACAAAGTGAAGAAGTAAGAATTAATATAATCCACTCAGGAGTTGGTGCAATAACATCTAGCGATGTAATGTTAGCTTCTGCTTCTGATGCCATAATTTTAGGCTTTAGAGTTAAAGCCGATAGTCAGGCTAGAAAAATGGCTGAAGCTGAAGGAATTCAAATTAAGATATATACTATTATTTATAAATTAATAGATGATTTGCGAGCAGCATTAGAAGGTATGTTAGAACCTGAAGAAGTTGAAGAAATCACTGGGCGTGGAGAAATTAAAAAAGTCTTTAAAATTAAGAAAGTTGGTTCTATTGCTGGTGTGCAAATGTACGAAGGTTTTGTAGATAAAAATGGTATTGCAAGGCTTTATAGGAATGGAAAACTAGTATTTGAAGGAAAAATAGAGTCATTGAAACACTATCAACAAGATGTTCGAAGAGTAGATGCACCGAAAGAATGTGGAATTAAATTGGAAAATTTTGACGACATTAGAGAAGGTGATGAACTAGAGTTTGCAATTATTAAAAAAGTTAATAGAAAATTGACTTTTGATGAAGAGGGCGAGCAAAAAGAATAGTACAAAGGGGTAATTTTTATGTTTGTAGATACAACATTAAGAGATGCTCATCAATCGCTTATTGCAACACGAATGAGAACTATTGATATGTTACCAGCTTTAAATTACATGGATGAGTTAAATTTCGAAGCCATGGAGGTTTGGGGTGGCGCAACATTTGATGTTTGTGTTAGATTTTTGAAAGAAGATCCTTGGGAAAGAATTAGATTAATTAAAAAGAACTTAAAAAAAACAAAAACTCAAATGTTATTAAGAGGTCAGAATTTAGTTGGATATAGACATTATGCCGATGATGTGGTCGAATTATTCATAAAAAAAGCTATTGAAAATGGTGTAGATAAAATAAGAATATTTGATGCTTTGAATGATATTAGAAATTTAGAAAAAAGTATTGAAGTTGCTTTAAAAAATGGAGCACATGTTCAGGGTGCAATTTCATATACAATTAGTCCTGTTCATACTTTGGATTATTATGTTCAATTTGCTAGACAACTTGTGGAAAGAGGAGTACACTCACTTTGTATAAAAGATATGGCTGGACTTTTAACTCCAAAAAAGAGTTTCGAACTTGTTAGACAACTAAAAAAGAACTTTAATATTCCAGTGGAAATTCATACACACTGTACTTCTGGATTAGGGAGCATGAATTACATTGCAGCTATTGATGCTGGCGTTGATTTTGTTGATACTGCTCTTTCGCCTTTAGCCCTGGGAACATCTCAACCGCCGTTTGAATCATTGTATTATTCAGCAAAAGAATATAGAAAAATTGATGAAATAGATTTGACCAAGATTGAATTTCTGGTCGAACATTTTAAAAAAGTTAGAGAAAAATATAAGGAATATGACGTATTAATGACGAGTATAGATTACAGGATTTTAGTTTCACAAGTTCCAGGAGGAATGTATTCGAACTTAGTTAAACAGCTTTCTGAACAAAAAATGTTAAATAAGCTCCCAGAAGTTTTGAAAGAAATTCCTAAAGTTAGAAAAGATTTGGGTTATCCCCCTTTGGTAACTCCTACAAGTCAAATTGTTGGAGTTCAAGCTGTTTTAAATGTATTAACAGGTGAAAGATATTCGAAGGTTACAAATGAAGTAAAAAATTATTTGAAAGGAATGTATGGAAAACCACCTGCTCCAGTAAACAAAGAACTTTTAGAAAAAGTTTTAGGTAATGAAAAGCCAATTGAGTGTAGACCTGCGGATCTTATTGAACCCGAGATTGAAAACGCAAGAAAATCTATAGGAATTTTGGCATCTAATGATGAAGAATTGTTAATATTTATTTTGCTAGGAGAAATTGGAAGAAGATATTTAAAAGAAAAGTATGAAGAAAAACTTTTGATTGATATGGATCTCGCAGAAGAATTTGGAGGAGGTTATCCTATTTGATAGTCGGTATTGGAAATGATATTGTTAAAATTGATAGGATTAACACAAAATTAGAAAGAAGGATTCTTACAGAGATTGAAAAAAAAGAAAGAAAAATTGACGCCCAATATATAGCTGGGCGTTTTTCACTAAAAGAGGCTTTTTTTAAAGCACTAGGAACGGGAATCGGGGAAAATTCTTTCAAAGATATATCTTTTCTTAATAATAATAAAGGCAAACCTTACTGTGTGTTTCATAAAGATTTTGAAGGATTTAATTTTTGCCATGTATCTTTATCTCATGATTCTTATGTTTTCTCTTCAGTTATTTTAGAAAAAGTGGTTGGAAAAATTTTTTTAGGTTTAGGAAGTAATTTAGGAAATAAAATTGAAAATCTTGTTAATGCTTTAAAAGAATTAAAGAAAAATGGTATAGAAATTTTGAAAATATCAAGTTTGTACGAAACTAAACCATATGGTTATACTAATCAAGAAAAATTTTTTAACATAGTTATAGAAGTTGATACCAATTTATCGCCATTTAATTTATTAAAAAAAGTTTTGAGTATTGAAAAAAAACTTGGAAGAGAACGCAAAATAAAATGGGGTCCGCGAAACATTGATATAGACATTTTATTTTATGGAAATTTAGTAATTGATTTACCTGAACTAAAGATTCCTCATTATGACTTTGAAAATAGGGCTTTTTTTGTTGTACCATTATCGGAGATTTCTTCTGATTTTGTTCATCCGATTTCTTCGATTACAATAAGTGAATATCTTAAGAAATTTGATAAAGATTGGGAAAAAATTGATTGGGAATTGAAAAAGCTTGAACAGGAGGGACAATGTGAAAAATGAAATTTTAAAAGCCGTGAAGTTTATTGTAAAAAATGGTTTGGTAAAAGGTACTTGGGGAAACGTTTCTATTAGAGATGGAGAATTAATATATATTACCCCATCAGGCATTCCATATGACATTTTAAAAGAAGAAGATATTTCAGTAGTGAAATTAGATGGCACACATATATCAGGGTTAAAACCTTCATCAGAGTTACCTACTCATTTAGAAATTTATAAAAACAGAGAAGACGTAAATGCAATTGTTCACACCCATCCTGTATTTTCAACAACTATTTCTTTAGTTGTCGATTTTATTCCTCCATTAGTTGAGGATGCAGTAATGATACTTGGACCTAAAATAAATGTTTCTGAGTATGCTTTGCCAGGAACTTTAGAATTAGCTAAAAAAGTTGTAAAAGCTTTAGAAAGTAATCATGCGGTAATTTTAAGAAATCACGGGTTAATAACTGTTGGTGAGGACATTAAAGAGGCTTTGACAGCCAGTTTGGTTTGTGAAAAAACAGCCGAAATATTTCTATATGCTTTGAATATTGGCAATTTTAATTTAATTAATGAAGAGGATGCCTTTATTCTAAGAAATAAATATTTAAACAGTTATAGACAGAACTCAAAAGATATAAGATAATAATTTTGATAATAATAAAGGGGGTTTGGAAAATGTTTGATAACAATGAATTAGAAAAAATAAAGCTAAGTGCAGAAAAATACAAATCATTAGTAGAAAAAACTACTCAAAAATTTCCTGAAAGGAAAGATAAATTTCAATCGTCTTCTGGTTATGAAATTAAAAGGTTGTACACTCCTTTAGATATTTCAAGCTTAAGATATATTGATGATTTAGGATTTCCTGGTATGTTTCCATTTACTAGAGGTGTTCAACCTACAATGTATAGAGGAAAATTTTGGACTATGAGACAATATGCGGGTTTTGGAACAGCAGAAGAATCTAATAAAAGATATAAGTATTTGTTATCTCAAGGTCAAACAGGTCTATCTGTAGCATTTGATTTACCAACTCAAATTGGATATGATTCTGATGATCCTATGGCTGAAGGGGAAGTTGGAAAAGTTGGTGTAGCAATTGATTCACTCAAGGATATGGAAATTTTGTTTGATGGAATTCCTTTAGATAAGGTTAGTACCTCAATGACTATAAATAGTACAGCAGCTATTTTGTTAGCAATGTATATCGTTGTAGCTGAAAAGCAAGGAGTTCCAATAGAAAAATTATCTGGGACTATTCAAAACGATATTTTGAAAGAATACATAGCAAGAGGTACTTACATTTTTCCACCACAACCTTCTATGAAAATAATTACAGATATTTTTGAATTTTGTTCAAAAAATATGCCAAAATGGAATCCTATTAGTATAAGTGGTTACCATATTAGAGAAGCAGGAGCAACAGCTGTTCAGGAGGTGGCTTTTACACTAGCTGATGCTATAGCATATGTGGAAGCTGCCATTAAATCAGGATTGGATCCAAACATTTTTGGCCAACGTTTATCATTCTTTTTTGCTGCACACAATAATTTCTTAGAGGAAATAGCAAAGTTTAGAGCTGCCAGAAGGCTTTGGGCAAAAATTATGAAAAATAGATTTAATGTAACAAATGAAAAAGCAATGAGGTTAAGGTTCCATACTCAAACGGGAGGTTCTACATTAACTGCTCAACAACCTTTGAATAATATTATTAGGGTAACAATTCAGGCATTAGCTGCAGTTTTGGGAGGAACTCAGTCATTACATACCAATAGTTATGATGAGGCTTTGGGTTTGCCCACAGAAGAATCAGCTATGATTGCCCTACGAACTCAACAAATTATTGCGTATGAATCAGGTGTTGCTGATACAATTGATCCATTTGCGGGTTCATATGCTATTGAATCAATGACAAATGAAATTGAAAAAAGAGCTATGGAATATATTGAAAAAATAGATTCATTAGGAGGAATGATTAAAGCAATAGAATCAGGATTTGTACAAAGAGAAATACATGAAAGTGCTTACAAGATGCAGCTAGCGATAGAAAGTGGAAAAGAGATTATTGTTGGTGTAAATAAGTTTCAAATTGAAGAAGAATTGGAAAATAGAGAAATATTGAAAGTAAATCCTGAACTTGAGGAAAAACAAAAAAATAGATTGAAGAAATTAAAACAAACAAGGGACAATGAAAAAGTTAATAAAGCCTTGAAAGAAATTAAGAATGCTGCTTTAAACAATGAAAATCTAATGCCGTATATTATAGAAGCTGTAAAGGTGTATGCAACTGTAGGAGAAATTAGTAACGTATTAAGAGAAGTCTATGGTGAATATAACGAAACAATAATAATTTAAATAGGAGGTGTTAACATGACTGATAAAGGAACATGGATGGTAAAAGAGGGTTTTGCAGAAATGTTTAAAGGTGGAGTTATAATGGATGTTACCACTGCTGAGCAAGCAAAAATTGCTGAAGAAGCCGGAGCAGTAGCTGTTATGGCACTAGAAAGAGTTCCTGCTGATATAAGAAAAGCAGGTGGAGTTGCAAGAATGGCTAGTATAAATAAAATTAAGGAAATAATGGATGCAGTTTCAATTCCAGTTATGGCAAAAGTAAGAATTGGACATATAGCCGAAGCAAGAATTTTAGAAGCTTTAGGAGTTGATTTTATTGACGAATCTGAAGTTTTAACTCCTGCAGACGATAAATATCACATTAATAAATGGGAATTCAAAGTTCCATTTGTTTGTGGAGCTAGAAATCTTGGAGAAGCTTTAAGAAGAATTGCTGAAGGTGCAGCGATGATTAGAACAAAAGGTGAAGCTGGAACTGGAAATGTTGTTGAAGCTGTTAAACATATGAGAACAGTTATGGATGAAATTAGGAAAGTTCAAAATATGCCTGATGAAGAATTAGTTAGTTTTGCAAAAGAAATAGGAGCTCCAGTGAATTTAGTAGCAGAAGTAAAAAAACTCGGAAGATTACCTGTTGTTAACTTTGCTGCAGGAGGTGTTGCTACTCCAGCAGATGCTGCTTTAATGATGATGTTAGGAGCAGACGGAGTCTTTGTTGGTAGTGGGATATTTAAATCAAAAGATCCTTCAAAGATGGCAAAAGCTATAGTTATGGCTGTAACATATTGGAATGATCCTGAGATGCTTTTAAAGATTTCTGAAGATATTGGCCAACCAATGGAAGGACTTGAAATTGACGAATTGGATGTAAGACTACAAGAAAGGGGATGGTGACTTGAAAATAGGTGTCTCAGGAATACAAGGAGATTTTAGAGAACACAAACAAATGCTTGAAAAGATGGGAATTGAAACTTTAGTTGTTAGAAAACCTGAAGAATTAGATTTCGTTGACGCTTTAATAATACCTGGCGGTGAATCAACTACGATGATAAGAATTATGAAAATGACCGGCTTTTACGAAGCTTTAAAAAATAAAATTATAGAAGGGTTTCCTGTATTTGGAACTTGTGCAGGTATGATAGTTTTATCGAATGAAGTAGTTAACTTTCCTCAAGATTCTTTAAAAGCAATTGATATCAAAGTGGAAAGAAATGCTTATGGAAGACAAGTTGATAGTTTTGAAACAGATGTAAATCTTAAATTTTCATCCGATCCTTTTAGAGCTATATTTATTAGAGCCCCAAAAGTAGTAGAATATGATAATAGTGTTGAAGTTTTGTCGGAATATGAAAATTCTCCTATTTTATTGAGACAAGGTAAAATTCTTGTTGCTTCTTTTCATCCTGAGTTAACTGATGATGTTAGGGTACATGAATATTTTATTGAAATGGTAAAATAATAATAGTATCAGATTTTTTTTCATTAAAATGCCCCATAAAATGGACTTACCCCCGAAAGTGAAACGGATAAAAAAATAACTATACACTTTTCAAACAACATGGTTTCGGTATTCCACCGGAGCCATGTTTTTTAACCT